>NZ_LSIA01000274.1:0-15131 GCF_001556015.1 Novosphingobium sp. CCH12-A3
CCCCCGCCCCATACCCTTCGCCCGTTGCAGCCGGAGCAACCGGCCAGACGGGGAGATGATCGATGGCAAGTGCAGCACCGGGTGCAGACGGCCTTCCCTTGCTCGATGGCGGCGCGCCGCTGCTCGGGCATCTGGCGCAGTTCTTCCGTGATCCCGTCTCGGTCCTCAAGCGCGGCTACCGCAGCAAGGGCCGCCTTTTCGCGATGAACTTCATGGGCCAGCGCATGAACGTGATGCTGGGGCCGGAACACAACCGCTTCTTCTTCGAGGAAACCGACAAGCTGCTCTCTATCCGGGAGTCGATGCCGTTCTTCCTCAAGATGTTCTCGCCCGAGTTCTACTCGTTTGCCGAGATGGACGAATACCTGCGCCAGCGCGCGATCATCATGCCCCGGTTCAAGGCGGCATCGATGAAGCAGTACGTGCCGGTGATGGTCGAGGAATCGCTGAACCTGGTCGAACGGCTGGGTGAGGAAGGCGAGTTCGACCTGATCCCGACGCTGGGCCCCGTGGTAATGGACATCGCCGCGCACAGCTTCATGGGGCGCGAATTCCACGAGAAGCTTGGCCACGAATTCTTCGAGCTGTTCCGCGATTTTTCAGGCGGCATGGAGTTCGTGCTGCCGCTGTGGCTGCCGACACCAAAGATGGTGAAAAGCCAGCGCGCCAAGAAGAAGCTCCACGCGATCCTGCAATCGTGGATCGACAAGCGCCGCGCCAGTCCGCTCGATCCGCCCGACTTCTTCCAGACGATGATCGAGACGAAGTATCCCGATGGCCGCGCCGTGCCCGACGAGATCATCCGGCACCTGATCCTGCTGCTGGTCTGGGCGGGCCACGAAACCACCGCCGGGCAAGTCAGCTGGGCGCTGGCCGACCTCCTCCAGAACCCCGGCTACCAGCAGGTGCTGCGCGAAGAGGTCGCCGGCCTGATCGGCGGCGGCAACGGTGCCAGCCTGGGGTGGGAGCAGGCCGTGGCGATGGAGAAGATGGACCTCGCCCTGCGCGAGACAGAGCGGCTCCACCCCGTCGCCTACATGCTCAGCCGCAAGGCCAGTGCCGATATCGAGCGCGACGGCTATCGCATCCGCAAGGGCGAATTCGTGCTGCTCGCGCCCTCGGTCAGCCATCGCATGGAAGAAACCTTCCGCAATGCCGATGCCTACGATCCCGAACGCTTCAACCCGCAGAACCCGGACGCGCAGATCGAGAGCAACTCGCTGATCGGCTTCGGCGGCGGGGTGCATCGCTGTGCGGGGGTAAACTTCGCGCGCATGGAAATGAAGGTGCTGGTGGCGATCCTGCTGCAGAACTTCGACATGGAGCTGATCGACGAAGTGCGCCCCATCGCCGGCGCATCGACCTACTGGCCCGCCCAGCCCTGCCGCGTGCGCTACAAGCGGCGCAAGCTGGATGGCGCGGGTGGAAGCGCGGACGTGGCGGCGCTCGCCAAGGCGGCCGGTTGCCCGGCCCATGCATAAGGCGCACTGAATGGCCAAGGTGACTTTCGTCCAGCCGGACGGCTCGGCGCGGACTTGCGTGAACTTCGAGGGCATGACCCTGATGCAGCTCGCGGTCGGCAACCTTGTCGACGGGATCGACGCGCTGTGCGGCGGCATGATGCAGTGCGCCACCTGCCATTGCTACATCGACCCGGACTGGCTTGACCGCACCGGCCCCGCCCGGCCGGAAGAACGCGAGATGCTCGAGGCCATCGATGGCGTCGAGATCCGCCCGAACAGCCGCCTGTCCTGCCAGGTCCAGCTTGGCGAGGAGTTGGACGGGCTGGTGGTGCACATTCCGGCGGAGCAACCGGGAATCTGACGGCGCTACTGCGAGGTGCGAACTGCCCACCCCGCTGCGACTAGCCTCACTGCGTTCGCCAAGTCTCGCTCCCCTCCCGCAGGCGGGAGGGGTCGGGGGTGGGCCTGCAAGGTCAGCGCGGATGATCAAACATCTGCAACTCATGGCTTATTCCCCTACGCATCCGGTTGACAGATCATCATTCCAGAAACAGTATGCGTAGAAATAAAAACAACCATTGCCGAATCATCGGCATGGAGAGGGTAGTTGCCGTATGACTGCGGTGGATAACGCAAAGCTCGCTGCGCAGGCGCTCGATTTCGCCGGCAAGACCGTGCTGGTCACCGGCGGTGGCGTTGGCATCGGGCGCGCCATTGCCGAGGCCTTCGCCGGAGCCGGCGCGCAAGTGGTGATCGCCGAGATCGGCCCCGCCAATGCCGATGCAGCCGAAGCCGCCATGCCCTCGGCCCGCGTGATCCGCTGCGACGTGCGCCAGCGCGGCGTCGGCGCAATGCTGGCCGAGCGGATCGCCGCCGAGACCGGCCGGCTGGACGTGCTGGTCAACAATGTCGGCCACTTCGTCCACGCCCGCCCCTTCGCCATGCTGGAGGACGAGGAGGCCGAGGAAATCCTCGACGTGAACCTTGGCCAGATGCTGCGCATGACCCGCGCGATGATCCCGCTGCTGCGCAAGGGCGCGCCCGGCTCCTCGATCATCAACGTCACCTCGATCGAGGCGCATCGCGGCATCCCCTATTGCTCGGTCTATGCCGCCGCGAAGTGGGCCGTCACCGGCTTTACCAAGAGCCTCGCGCTCGAGCTTGGCCCCGAGGGCATCCGCGTCAACACCATCGCGCCCGAGACGACCGACACCCCGCAAGTGGCGCTCGATATCATGATCCCGCCGGAAAACCGCGCACACGAGGAGCGCTGGATTCCGCTGGGCCGCTTCGGCCGCCCCAGCGACTGTGCAGGCGCGGCGCTCTACCTCGCCAGCCCGCTGGCGGCATGGGTAACGGGCAGCGCGATCAACATCGATGGCGGCGCACTGGCAGCAGCAGGCTGGTATCGCACGCCGCAGGGCGAATGGACCAACGTGCCGCTGATTTCGGGCAATGGCCTCGTTGTTCCGGGCACCGTGGCATGAGCGACCTTGCCGCCCTGCGCCGCACCGCCGAGCGCTATGCCCTCGGCGCAGACCGGCGCGACAAGGCGCTGTGGCGCGAAGTGCTGGCCGACGATGTCGAGATCAGCGGCCCCGGCTTCAGCATCACCGGTCTGGAGGCCAACCTCGGATCGATCGACCACCTCGCCCACGCCTTCACCATGACGCGCCATGTGGTGCACGACATGGACGTGACCGTGGACGGTGCCACGGCGCAGGGCGAGACCCGTTCCACCGCCGAACACCGCATTGCCGCGCCGGACGGCGACAAGCTGCTGGTCTGGGCGATCCGCTACCAGGACCAGTGGCGGCGCGAACAAGGCACATGGAAATTCACCCGCCGCGCCCTGATCGTCGATTGGGAAGAACTGCGCGCGGTCTCCAATCCGGGCGGCCCGGCGTGAACGGTCTTTCCGGCCGCACCGCCTTCATCACCGGTGCCACCGGAGCCATTGCCGAGGCCTGCGCGCTGCAACTGGCGCGTGACGGGGCGCGCCTCGCCCTGATGGCGCGGCGGGCCGACGGGCTTGCCGAAACCGCTGCGCGCATCCACGCGCACGTGCCGGACGCGCAAGTCCACACCTTCATCGGCGATGGCACCGACGAGCAGGCCGTGGCCGCAGCGGTACGCGGCGCCCACGCCTTGGCCGGCAGGCTCGACGTCGCCTTTGCCACGGTCGGTGGCGGCGGGTTCCGCCCGCTGATCGAGACCACCGCCGCAGACCTTCGCGATGCCTTCGAGAGCAACGTCGTCTCCGCCTTCCACGTGATCCGCACTGCTGCGCCGCTGATGCAGCCAGGCGGGTCGATCGTCTGCCTGTCATCGGGCGCGGCGGTCCTCACTTTCCGCCATCTGGCCGCCTACCACATGGCCAAGGCGGCGCTCGAAGGCCTGGTGCGCTCGGCGGCGGACGAGCTCGGCCCCTCGGGCCTGCGCGTCAATGCCATCCGCCCGGGCCTCACCCGTTCGGGCGCGACACAGGGCATGTTCGAGGGCGGAGCGGCCGAGGCCTTCCTGCCCGAATACCCGCTCGGCCGGCTGGGCGAGGCCGACGACATGGCCGGCGCGGTACGCTTCCTTGCCGGCGACGAAAGCGCCTGGGTGACCGGGCAGTGCATCGCGGTCGATGGCGGCAACCTGCTGCGCCGCAGCCCCGATCTTGCACCGCTACCAGTGGTGAACGCGAATTCCGAAGGGAGAGAATGATGAAAGTACTGGTCATCGGTGGCACCGGGGCCCTTGGCGGCCACGCCGCGCTGCATCTGGCGCGCCAGGGCCATGACGTGACGATCACCGGCCGCTCGTCGGCGCCGCAGGGCACGCCGCTGACAGGGCTCGGCTTTCTCAAGGGAGATTACGTGGCGGGTGATTTCACCGCTGCAACGCTTTCCGGCTTCGACTGGATGGTCTTTGCCGCAGGCAACGACCCGCGCCACGTGCCGCAGGGCGAGGATTTTGGCGCATGGCTGAAGAAAGCCAACCACGAAGCGCTGCCGGCCGTCTTCGCCGCCGCGCGCGAAGCCGGGGTCAGCCGAGCCATCCAGCTCGGCAGCTTCTATCCGCAGGCCGCACCGGAGCTGATTGCGGGCAACGTCTATATCCAGTCGCGCCTTGCCGCGTGCCAGCTTGCCCGCAACGAGGGTGCCGAGGGCTTCGACGTGATCAGCGTCAACGCTCCCTTCATGGTCGGCGCCGTTCCCGGCCTGCCCAGCGCGATCTTCGAGCCTTACGTGGCATGGGCCAAGGGCCAGATCCCGATCCCGTTCTTCGCTCCCACCGGCGGCACCAATTTCATGTCGTTCCGGTCACTGTCCGAAGCCATCGAAGGGGCGTTGCTGCGGGGCGAGCCGGGCAAGGCCTATCTGGTGGGTGACGAGAACCTGACCTTCCGCGAATACTTCCAGCTGTTCTTCGACGCAGTTGGTAGTGACGTGAAGCTGGAAGAGCGCGACGAGGAATTGCCGCTCCTGCCAGACGTGGCCATCCCGCAAGGGCGCGGAAACACGATCAGTTATGAACCCGACGCTGGCGAAACCGCGCTGCTCGGCTATCGTCGCGGCGACGTGGCTGCGGCCGTGGCCGAAATCGTCGCCCAGTACGGGTAAGGGAGAGATACCGATGACGCTCAATCCGCAGGTCGAGGCACTGCTCGGCTTCTTCGCGCAGATGCCGCCGGTCGATTACGAGACGATCACGCCCGAGGCCCTGCGCGAGGCGAACCGGCCGATGCAGATGGGCCCGCCCCCGGCCGTGGCCGAAGTGCGCGACCTGACATTGGACCTGCCCGGCCGCTCCATCGCCGCGCGGCTCTACAAGCCCGAGGGCGCGGGAGAGAACGCGCCGCTGGTGCTGTTCTACCATGGCGGAGGCTGGGTGATCGGCTCGATCGAGACGCACGATGCCTCGGCCCGTGCCCTTGCCGTGGCCAGCGGCGCGGCGGTGCTGTCGGTGGACTACCGCCTTGCCCCGGAAACGCCCTTCCCCGGCCCGCTCGACGATTGCCATGACGCCCTGCTGTGGGCGGTGGACCACGCGGCAGACCTTGGGATCGACAAGCACCGCCTGGCCGTGGCCGGTGACAGCGCGGGCGGCAACCTCGCCGCTGCCGTGGCGATCCGGGCACGCGATGCCGGCGGGCCGAAGCTCGCCCACCAGCTGCTGATCTACCCGGTCACCGACACCAACTTCGAGAACGGCTCCTATACCGAGAATGCCGAAGGCTACTTCCTCACCACCCGCATGATGCAGTGGTTCTGGGCGCATTACGTGGGCGATCATGCCAACGCGCACCCGGAAGCAGCGGTGCTGCAGCACGCGGACCTTTCAGGCCTGCCGCCCGCCACGGTGCTGGTGGCGCAGTACGATCCCTTGCGCGACGAAGGGCTGGACTATGCCGAGGCGCTGAAGCAGGCCGGCGTGCCGGTCGAGACCGAACTCGCGCCCGGCATGATCCACGGCTTCTTCTCGATGTTCGAGGCGGTGCCCGATGCCATGCCCTATATCGAACGGGCGGGCGCGCGGTTGAAGGCAGCGTTCGCGGCCTGACCGCTAACCGGCGAAGCGCGCCGAGGCTTGCAGCACGGTGCGCTCCGACCGCTCCCAGGCAGCGACGAAATCGGCAAGCGGCATGGGCTTGCCGAACAGGTAGCCCTGCAGCTTGTGGCATCCGGCCTGCCGCAGCAGCTGCGCCTGTTCCTCGGTCTCGACCCCCTCGGCGATCACGCGCATGTCGAGCCCACAGGCCAGCATGATCGCCCCGGTCACCAGCATCGCGCCCTTGCTCCCCGGTGCCAGGCCGTCGAGCAGCGACTTGTCGATCTTGATGTGGCTGAAGCCATAGCTGCGCAGGTAGTGGATGCTGGTGAAGCCCGTGCCGAAATCGTCGAGTGCGATCGACATGCCGCGCTCCTTGAACGTCTCGACTGCGCGCACCACGCGCTCCGGATTGGCGAGGAGGTAGCCCTCGGTGATCTCGAACTGCAGCCGCTCGGGGGGAAAGCGGGTCTGCTCCAGCACATGGGCGACCTGCCGTTCGAAATGCGAATCCCGAAACTGTGCCGGGCTGACATTGACGCTGAGCCGCAAGTCGCCCAGCGGTGCAATATCGCGGCAGGCGCGTTCGAGCACGAACATGCCGAGCGGATGGATCTGCCCGGTGGCTTCGGCAATGTCGATGAAATCATCCGGCGGCAGCGGGCCCTCGGGGCGACGCGGCCAGCGCAGCAGGGCTTCCACCGCCACGATCCGTCCCGTCTGGGCATCTACCTCGGGCTGGTAGTAGACTTCGAACTCATCGCGGGCGAGGCCGCGACCGATCTGCGTTTCGACGGCCAGGCGATGTTTTCGACCCTCATCGAACGCGGCATCATAGACGGCGACCTGGTTCTTGCCGCCGGTCTTGGCGTGATACATCGCAGTATCGGCGCGGCGCAGCAATTCGCGTGGCGTTCCGGCCGCATCGGTATTGGCGGCAACGCCGATGCTGGCGCCCACCTGCAGCACGTGGCGTTCGACCAGCACCGGCAGCGAGATTTCCTCGAGGATGGTCGCGGCGAGCCGTTCGGCCTCTGCCTGGGCGCGCGGGCTTTCCAGCAGCACCGCGAACTCGTCGCCGCCGACCCGGGCAAGTCGTGCATGCGCAGGGCAATGCTGGCCAAGCCGCAGGCAGATGCTGCGGATCAGGGCGTCGCCGGCCTGGTGGCCGTGCTCGTCGTTGACTTCCTTGAAGCCATCGAGATCGATGAAGATCACCGCAAGGCTATCGGGCAGGGGATCAGCCCGCGCCTCGAGTCGATCAAGCCGCGTCAGGAGTTCGCGGCGGTTGGGCAGGCCGCTCAGCGGATCGCTGAACGCGATGCGCCGGTTTTCCTCGGAGAGCTTTTCGGCCTCCATCTGCCGCGTGCGGAGCGTGCGCTGGGAGCGGACCAGTTCGGAGAACGAGATGTTGTAGCGGTGCGTCACCACGATCATGCCGATGCACACCAGAGTCAGCACCACCGATTGACCGAGCAGCTTTCCGCCATCCACCCACGAGAAGTAGAACAGGAACGACAGCGTGCTGACCAGCGCCACGCGCATCGCGGCGGGACGCAGGGTCATCAGGCAGAAGACAGTGCTGACCTCGGTCAGACCAAGGAAAAACGTCAGGTTGCTGCGCGCATAGGCATCGCCATCGGGATAGACCCAGATGCACCACGCCTCGAACGCCATGGTCATCAGGATCGCCAGCCAGCAGGTGCGCCGCAGGCAGGCCGCGATGTATTCGTCAGACAGCTTGGCCGGATCGCCCTGCTGCCACCACCAGATGCCGCGCCACACTGCAATGCCGCATGTCACGAGTGGCGTCACGACGGTCTTGATCGGGCGCGCCGGGTCGAAGAACGACAGGGCGATGGCAAAGGCATTGCACACCAGAATCGCATAGAGCAGCGGCATCTGGCGCGAAAACGAACGAAACTGCGCCCGCGTCAGCTCCGGATCGCTGGTATCCAGCCTGAGGATGTTCGCAAAGGCCTGCATCCCCACCGTGTTTCGCCCTAAGTCCTTGAATCTTGGTTAAGATGCAGAACTTAGGCGAAAACCTTGAAGAGGCGGTATTATCGGGGACCCCGTAGAATTGCTTAGTCCGCCGCCGAGGACTGCCGCACCCTCCCCATTTTCACGCAGTGCAAATGGGGAGACGACAGTCGCATCAACGGCTGACGGAAGGGTAACTCAGGCGCACAGCCCGCGGATATAGCCGAACGCCTCGACCGAAGGCTTGGTCGGCTGCAGTTCCAGGCCGATCGTGCCCTTGTAGCCCAGACGCTCGAAGCGGGCGAGCGCTTGCGGCCAATCGATCTTGCCCGATCCCGGTTCGCCCCGGCCCGGCGCGTCGGCGATCTGCACGTGCACCACGTGGTGCATCGCCGCGGCCAGCGCCTCGTCCGGGTCCTCGCCTTCCACCACCGAATGGTAGAGGTCGTAGAGCACCTTGACGCGAGGGCTGTCCAGCATGTCGGCCACCACCACGCTGTCGTGCGTGGTCGAGCACAGCACGCCGGGGTGATCGTGGCGCGTGTTGGCGGATTCGAGCAGGATCGTCACGTCCAGCTCCTCAGCAATCGGCAGGATCTTGCGCAGCGCATCGGCGAAGATCGAAAGCTGCACTGGCCGCTTCAGCCACGGCACGCCGCGCCCTGAAGTGACCACCACGTTCGAGCAGCCGAGGAACTTGGCCGCCGAGGCCGCCTCGCGGAACACCTCGCAGAAGCCCTCGTGCGTGGCGGGATCGACCAGCTGCGTCACATAGTCCGCCACCGTGCTGATCAGTTCGACGCCGTTGGCATCGAGCGCCGCCTTGATGGCGTCAAGATCGCGCCCCTTCAGCAGGAACAGCTCCACCTTGCGGAAGCCTGCCGCTGCAGCCGCGGCGATGCGGTCCTCGATCTTGTCGCCCGCTTCGGTGAAGCCGTATTCGAGGTTTACCGAGAGTTCGAAAGCCATGGCTCAGTTCCCCCAGATGCGGCGGGCCATCGCCTGGTGGCGGCGGACCTGTTCGAAGGCATCGCGCATGTCATAGGCATGGCCTTCCCATTCGGAGACCATCGTGCCGGTGAACCCGCCATCCTTGAACAGCGGCAGGATCGTGTCGTAATCGATCGCTTCCTCGACCAGATCCTCGCTCACGCCATAGAACTTGCCGTGGATGTGGATGGTGCGATCGACCAGCGCCGCCCAGCTCTTGGGATCGTGGTTCGAAAGGATGAAGAATGCCAGGCACGCCGCCTGAACTTCCAGCGGGCCATGGCCCTTGGGCAGAGCCCACTCGCGCAGGCGCCCGGCCTTCTCGTGGCTCATGCCGTCTTCGAGCCAGACTTCCTTGAGCTTGTCGAGCAGGTCTTCCTTGGCCCCCTTGGCGCGCGCAGCATCGAGCATCGATTCCGGGATGCGGCTTGCCGTGCCGCCGAAGTCGGGAATCCAGCCCAGGTACGGCGTGTTCAGCTTGTCGTACATCTCGCCATAGGCCTGCACCGCAGGGTGCCCCGCCCACATCGGCGCGTGGACTTCCACGCCCATGCGGATGTCCAGCTCCTCGGCATAGGGTGCGATTTCCGGCAGCAGGTGCACCGGCAGCGCGAACTGGTAACGCACCAGACTGAAGCCCATCTTCTTGGCCGAACGCAGCTGGCGCTTGTGGTATTCCACCAGCGCGGCGTCCTCGATCGGCTGAGCGCCCGGCTTGAGGAAGCGGTCGGAATTGATCGCGCAGGAAACCGGGTTCAGGCCTGTGTCGGCGATCATCTGCTTGAACTCTTCGGCGAACTTGTCCGAAACGTCGGGGAATTCACGGAAGTTCTGGAAGCCGATGATCTCGATGTTCGGACCCAGGTTGCGCTTGGCCACTTCGGCCAGCAGCGTATCGAGCTCGAACTGGCGGGTCAGGTACTCGTTGGTGAAGGAATAGAGCGTAACGCCGGTCTGCGGACCAGTTGCGGTAGTAGCCATGATTGCCGGTCCTCTCTCAGGCAGCTTCGACGGTGAGCGTGGAGGTCTGCGGATTGGTCCGCTTCATCCCCGGAATGTAGGGCGGGCTGATGAACAGGTTCAGCGAAACCTCGCGGGTTTCACCCACCTCGGCGCTCAGCGAAGGCAGCACCAGAAACGCCGAATCGCGGATAAACCAGAAGGTGTCTACCTTCTCGCCATTCTCCGAAAGCGGCCATTGCTGGCCGTTGTATTCGATCAGCGCGTCGGACAAGTCGACAGCTTCGCCACCCACCGACAGCGGCCCCACTTCCACCACCGAAAACGGCAGCGAGCGATACCATGGCAGGCGCATCGCCAGCTTCAACCCGCCTGCCGTAGCGGCAAGTCCTTCTTCTCCGATCACCCGTTCGACTGGCAGCACGTTTGCTCTCCCGATAATTAGAATGCTTCTTCTAATCATCGCTTGACAGCGGGTCAAGGCCTGTGCAGATAAAAAGAGAACTTCAGTTCTATTCTAATTCAGGGACAGGTGCCAGAGGGTCATGGCGGAATTCGATTACATCATCGTGGGCGCGGGCTCGGCAGGCTGCGTTCTGGCCAACCGCCTCAGCGCCAATCCGCAAACCCGCGTCCTGCTGATCGAGGACGGTGGCGACAACCAGCACCCCTTCATCAAGATGGCCGGCGGCTTCATCAAGATGATGGGCAACCCCGATTACTTCCGCGTCTACCAGACCGAACCGCGCCCCGGCATGCGCGGCGGCATCCACACTTACGGGCGCGGCATGGGTGGCTCCTCGGCCATCAACGGCACCTGGTATCTCACCGGCATGCCCAAGGACTTCGACAGCTGGACCGACCACGGCCTGTCGGGCTGGGGCTGGGACGAGATCGCCCGCTGCTACAGGAAGTTCGAGGACTATCGCGATCCCGGCGCGCATCCCGGCCGAGGCCAGGGTGGTGAACTGCAGGTCACTGCCTCGACCTACCAGTCGCCGGTGCTCGATGCGCTTGTCGCCGGCTTCGGCACGCAGGGCATGCCCTGGCTCGACGATATCACCACGCCCGGCAAGCAGGGCGTCGGCCGCAGCCAGTACACCGTCGATCGCAAGGGCGTGCGCGAAAGCTCGTACAAGGCCTTCGTCATGCCGATCCTCGGCCGCCACAACCTTACCATTGCGCAGCACACTGCGGTAAAGCGCATCACCATCGAAGGCGGCCGCGCCACGGGCGTCGTTACCGAAGCCCATGGGGAAGAGCGCAGCCACACGGCCGCGAAGGAAGTGATCCTTTCCGCCGGCGTCTATGGCTCGCCGCAGCTGCTCCAGCTCTCGGGCGTCGGCCCCGGCGCCGCGCTGCAGGCCTTGGGCATCCCGGTGATCAAGGACCTCGCCCGCGTCGGCCAGAACCTGTCCGATCACACCAAGTTCGGCGTCTCGTTCGACCTGACGAACCACCCCGGCACCAACCGCGAGTTCTTCGGTTGGCGTCTCTATCGCAATGCCCTCCAGTATTTCCTCACCGGCACCGGCCACCTCGCCCGCGTCGGCATGCCGATCACCGGCCTGGTCGCCAGCGAAGGCACGCCCGAGGACTGGCCCGATCTGCAGGTCGGCGCCGCGCCCTTCGCCATGCGCACGGTGAACGAGATGGCCGCCCGCCCCGGCAGCCCGCTCACGCCCAATCCCGGCCTCACCTTCTCCGGCTATCACCTGCGGCCCAAGAGCCGCGGCTCGATCCGCCTGACCTCGCCCAATTATCGCGATGCCCCGATCGCCGACGCCGCGATCTGGTCCGATCCCTCGGACCGGGCCAAGAGCCTCGAACTCTTCCGCCTGTTCCGCGCCATCGCCGGGTCCGAACCGCTGAAAGCCTTCATCGGCACCGAACGCATGCCCGGCCCCGACGTGCAGGACGAAGCCGCGATCCTGGCCGAGCTTGCCAAGATGGTCGAAGTCGGCCTCCACGGCACCGGCACTTGCGCCATGGGCACCGATGAAGCCACCTCCGTCACCGACGCCCGCGCCCGCGTCCACGGCATTGGCTCCCTGCGCGTGGTCGACTGCTCGATCATGCCCACCCCGATTTCCGGCAACACGAACGGCCCGGCGATGGCGGTAGCGGAACGCGCGGCGGAACTGATTTTGGAGGATGCGCGGTAAGAACCCCTCCGTCAGCCGCCAACACGGCTGCCACCTCCCCGTTTGTGCTCACGCAAAAACAGGGAGGATCAAAGCCCAGGCGCGTACCCACCAATCCTCCCCATTTTCACGAAGTGCAAATGGGCCAGAACACAAGCGATCCTCCCCATTTTCACGAAGTGCAAATGGGGAGGGGTCAGCGCGAAGCGCTGACGGAGGGGCAAATCCGCAACCGCGCCCTCCCCGCTAATCCTCCTCACGCAGCCACTTGCGCTGCTCCTTGATCGTCTCGCTGAGCTTCGGCCCCGCGCAATACTCCTGCTCGAACGCCGTCAGAGGTGGCGGCGACGGTTCCTCGAACTTCGCGGCGATTTCCTTGCGCAGGCAGAACCCCGCCGCCTCGCGCACACCCAGCATGTCGATGGGGATGCGGCTCGTCTCCTTTCGCGCGATCGGTCCTGCCAGATCGGCAATCATCCCGGCCCACGCAGTCCGGTTTTCCCGAGCCTCCGTGCCCTTTCCGCCAGCCTTGGGCGAAATGACGATGCTTGCCCTAACCGCCTCGGCCTCATCAAAGCTGCCGAGTTCGCGCAAACCGTTCGCAAGCCGGAATCGCGCAGCAATGGCTTCGAGGTTCCCCGCATCCGGCTTCACCAGCCGCGCCGCCTCGACGAATTCCGCATTGTAGCGCCGCGCCCGTTCGCCTTCCGGATCGTCGTTCTTCGCCTCCCAGCTTGCCTCCAGCAACCACCAGTGCAGATCCTTGTCGCCCAGAAACTGCGCGGTGCGATAGGCCAGATAGCGCGGCGTCTCGCCTGCGCTGCGTGGCGCCTTGTAACCCTCGCTCGCGATGAACGGTGCAAGCCGCGCCACTTCTTCGGGCGTGAAGTCGCGGTACATCACCAGCCCGTTCGATGGGCACTGCGGCAATTCCACCGGAAACCGGCCCGAACCCAACGGCATTCCATCCGGGAGCGCACCCCAGGTCGAGATGGACATCAGCGCCATCCGTGTGAACTTTTCGCCGCCGACCGGACAGACAACTTCTTCCTCGGTAAAAGTGCTGGCCTGCGCGGGAGACGTCCCGCCCGCAGAAAGCACCGCCAGCAACGGCATGACCACCCGTCCGGCGCACTTGCCTGACTTGCACCAGGCCTCTGAAATCATTGCCAACAAGCGCCATCCCCTCGCCACCATCAGATTGCAACGATGCCATGGCCACCCTGCCAGGGCAAACGGAGCTTGCACCGATCCTGCCCCTCTCCTCACCCATCCACGCAAAAAGGCGCGGTCCTTCCCCGGGACCGCGCCTTCAGCGTGTTTTGCCGGCCTTTACATCAATCCTCCGCAGCGGTTTCCTGCTGCTGGGCCACACGCTTGATCTGGCCTTCGCCCATCGCCGAGACGACAGCCTTGCCGTTGCCGCTGCCGCTGAAGTTGGCGGCGGGCAGCAGGGCCTTTTCACCATCGACCTTGACCAGCAGGGATTGCACCCGCCCGCGGCTGTCGGCGATCACCTCGCGGATCTTGCCGATCTTCTCGCCATCGGGGCCAAGCACGTTCATGCCCTTGCTGAGCGAGAAGGCGCCTTGCGCCGCAGACGCTGCGCTGCCGGCCAGGGCCAGCGATCCCGCACCGCCCGAAAGCGCGCCATTCGCCGAACCGCTCGCCATCCCCGCGCCAGAGCCAGCGACGGAACCTGCCACGCTGCGCCCACTGGTCGCCAGCGCACCGGCAGTGCTGCGGGTGGCGTCAACCGCCCCGCGCGCCGTGCTGCGTGCCGTTCCGGCGAATTCGCCAGCGGTAGACCGCACCGCATCGGTGCCGATCAGCTGCGCATTGGCGCCACCCGAAGCCCCGCCCGAAGCCGCGCCAGAGCCGCCTGCGCGGGTCATGCCGGTCGGAGTGGAAAGCGTCTGGCCAAGGCTGCCGGTCAGCGAACCGTCGGCACTGCCCTGTGCGCCCACCTTGCCACTCTTGCGATCGACCGACTTGCTGGCCGAAGCGCGGCCCGTGGCGTCGGCCGAGCCGCGCGTGGTGCTGCGTGTAGTGCTGCGAACGGTGCTGCGGGTCGTGCTGTCGACGCTGTCCATGGTCCGGCCGATGGTGCTGCCCCCGATCGAACCGCCAAGCGTGCCGCCCAGCGATCCACCAAGGCCGCCGCCGATGCCGCCCCCGCCCAGGATCTGGGCCTGTGCAGCCGGAGCCAGCGCGATCAGCATGGCGGTCGAAGCGATAAGGATCTTGCGCATCGTGAATTTCCTTTCCTCAAAGTGGGCAGGGCCGCCTTCGCAACGGCCTCTCACCAAGGAAAACGGATGGGCTGTCCGGTTTAATTCACGCGCCGCAGAATTTTTTCGGAAATCACCCTGATTGCGAACGCCAGCGCCAACGGCCCACCCCGCTGCGACTAATCTCGCCTTCGGCTCGCCAAGTCTCGCTCCCCTCCCGCAGGCGGGAGGGGTTGGGGGTGGGCATTCAGCGTCCATCCCTCGTCACCCTACCGCGCAGGTCTGCAGATCGTGCACAGCAGCCCGCGGCCATACGTGCCATCCGGGCCCCGTGCGCCCAGATCGATCGCCTCGGCATCAAGCTTCGGCCCCAGATTGGCGCCCCATTTCAGCGCCACGCGCGATGCCACCAGCGGCGTTGCAAACGATGTGCCGCGCACTTTCACCCGCCGCCCCGCGGCATTGGTCGCCGCGATATCGGCCCCCGGCGCGGCATAATCTAGATGCAGCGCCCGGCCCGCCTCGATCAGCGCCCGGTTGCGCCCGTCGACTGCCGTCACCGCGATCACGCCGGGGTAGGAGGCGGGATAGGAAGGCGGCGCCGCCGGGCCATCGTTGCCCACCGCCGCCACGATCACCGCGCCCTTGTCCTGCGCCGCCTTCACCGCCCGCGCCAGCAGCGGATTGGGCGGGCCGACGAGGCTGACCGATACCACCTTCACGCCCTTGCCCACCAGCCAGTCCAGCCCCTTGGCCACCGCCAGGGCATTGCCGCCTGCCGGGTCGCTGCCATAGACATCGGCCACCAGCACGCGCTGCAC
>NZ_LSIA01000275.1:0-1088 GCF_001556015.1 Novosphingobium sp. CCH12-A3
TTTGCATTCCAGTCATATGCACCCCGGACCATCCGGGACGAGGCGCACTGTAGGTGATGTCGGTCTGCCACATCTCGTTCGGCCGCGTGGTTTTCGTGTGGAACTGATCGGCAGCCTTGATCACGACATAGGCCGGGCTGGTGATCAGGTCGTGGGCCTTCAACAGGCGGTAAACCGTGGATTCCGACACGAAGTAGCGCTGCCCATCGGTGAAGCGCACGGCCAGTTCCCGGGGGCTCAGCTCAGACTGTTCCAGCGCCAGCTCGATGATCTGGTCGTGGATGCCCGCCGGGATGCGGTCCACACCCGGCTCGGCGCCGATGGCCGATCTTCCAACGCCTCCGGCCCGCCTTCGAGGTAGCGATCATACCAGCGGTAGAATGTCCGACGAGGGATGCCGAGTTGGTCCAGCGTGCGCTTGGCCGACAGGTGCGACTGCTCGACGGTTCTGATGATCTCGAGCTTCTCGGATGCGGGATATCTCATTCGTCGTTGCCCCCATCCGCGACCATGCTTTTTTTGAGCAGACGGTTTTCCAGTGTCAGATCGGCCACGCATTCCTTCAGGGCCCGGGCTTCGCGGCGCAGGTCCTGGACATCTCCGGTGGTCGCGGCACGGGCGGTGTCGCCGGCCAGGCGGCGCTTGCCAGCTTCCATGAACTCCTTCGACCAGGTGTAATACAGGCTCTGGGCAATGCCTTCCTTGCGGCATAGCTCGGCGATGCTGTCTTCCCCGCGCAGGCCATCCAGCACGATGCGGATCTTGTCCTCGGCCGAAAAGTGGCGCCGGGTCTGTCGGCGGATGTCCTTCACTACCCGCTCTGCTGGGGCCTTGGCGGGCGATTTTACATTGGAGGATCTGGGCTTCATCTTCGTTCCTTCGTCACTACGACGAAGCCCAGATCCTCCTTAAATCACAACCTCAAATCTGTGCCATTGGTGCTGACGGCGGACACTGCCTGACCCGTGTCGCCCAAGTTCCCGGGTCTTGTAATGGCAGGTTCAACTGAAATCAGCCGCGCGCAATTGGACGTTGAATGGCTTCGTCTGTGAAGGGTTTCGGGCGCTTGCGTACGAAAGCCTCCAGTG
>NZ_LSIA01000276.1:0-6841 GCF_001556015.1 Novosphingobium sp. CCH12-A3
GAAAATGCAGCCCAATGGCCACACCCGATTTTACACCACATTGACGGACGCGACCTAAAGCGGGCATCACCGCACTGGTGGCAAGGTGCTGTGCGAGCGTCTGCCAAGCACATGTCAGGCCCTTTATGAAAAAAGCTCCATGGGCCTTGACGTTCTTAGAACTTGCCATCTTTGCTGCTCCGCGGGCACCACAGGGGCAAGTTGCATGGCGGTAGAAGTTTCTGAGCATTTGGCCAGTTTCATTTTCATGTCGGTCCTGGCCGCGCTTGTCCTGCTCGTCGCAATCCGAAAGCGCAGGGCAGATCGCCAGGCAATGGCTAATGCCGGTCACCAAAGGCAACGCCGCTCCCTCGTGTGCGAACCTGACACGGCCAATCAGCGGCGAACCGATGAAATTGACCAATACCGCGAAACTTGCATTGCACCTGGCGGTCAGGTGCCAATGCCGAGAGTTCCTGAAAACATTGGGTCGCCCGACATCCGTCTGACGGTGACGGACGGCGAGGAAGAGGAAAAATCGGAAGAAGTTGTACAGGCCCCCATGCAGAGGCGCTCCACCTCGCCCGGCGCGACCGTCATGGAGGCGTTTGAGCGAGACCTAGAGGCTGCTTTCGAGAGCTACGCTGCGGGATCCGGTACGGTGACCGCGATCGAGGAGGTCCTTGATCGATATGGTCCATGCACCCAGGAAGATGTGCGAGGCATGGTGTCGGCAGGTGCAACTGGTCAGGACAGCCCGGCAGGGCTTGCCGAGGCCATCGAATGGGTGCGGATGTGGGTAGCTGATCGCAAGCGCTGCCCTGGGTCCGAAGGCAGATAGTTGCGCATCGTAGACAGAATGAGGCTGTGGGTGCCGCCCCTGTTCTGATAGCTGCCATAGATATATGCCCCAAGGCCAAAGGGGAGTGTCGAATTGGTAGGCGGACTGCCCATTCTCGTCTGATTTCAAGCACTAGGCAGGAAGTGCGATTGACGCGGCCGAACAGATCGTTAACAATCGTTCAGGGTGTGAGTTAGGACGCTTGGAGGGGGCCTTGAGTTCCAGCGGGGGCAATATAACGCAATTCAGGAGGCATGACGGCGCGTCGCGATCACGGCAGCTTCTAAGTTCCTATCCCCACGGCAGGTTACTGCTCAGTCGTGCCAGGCGTGAGCTTGCATCGCTCGAGCGGTTAGCTGACCTCAGCGTCTCCATGCCGCTCACCAATGACGCCTGGCGCATGTTGCTGCGAATTTTGGTCGATACCTTGCAGGGTCGTGTAGTCACGGTGCATGGGCTCGCGAAGGATCTGGTCCTCTCTCCAGATATTGCGAGGCGCTACCTCCTTGCCCTGGAAAGTGAGCGGCTGGTCTTGGTAGTTGCGACCAAAGGCATCGGTGCGGCTTGCGGTGTAAGCGATCCTGAACCGGATTCGATTGAACGCGGAGTCACGATCGGCGACGAAGGCATTTTGAGAGTTGCCCGCTATTTCCTCCCTGAGGCGGCTAACGAATAGATCCCGACAAGGGTTCTGGGCGCTCCTTCATTGACGGTCTGTCTGGCTCCTTTCCAGACAGTCTCTTGTTGAGTGCAAGGCCATGACGTTTGGGTCGCAAGCTAGCGCGTTTTCCGATTATGTTGGATCATATCCGGGCTGAAGTAATTGGCGTTTTCATCGGGTTTGAAGATGTCGACCATCATTCCGCTGTGGCCCCAGAGGGAAGAGACGGTTCGCTCACCAACCCTGCAGAGCATGGCCTGAAGCCGCGAGAACGCCTTCTCGATGGGATTAAAGTCGGGGCTGCATGGTGGCAGGAAGCTCAGCTATGCACCGGCCGCTTCAAAGAGCACTGCACCGATGCGCGCTTATGGCTCGACAGGTTGTCCACGATCACCACGTCGCCGAGCGGCATTTCCGATATAAGGACTTGCGTAACATAGGCCTCGAACCACTCGTCATTGATCGGGCCATCGAGCGCCATCGGCGCAATCATGCCGGTCATGTGCAGGCCCGCGACCAGTGCTACGGTCTTGCGATGGCCGGGAGGGAACCCCATTCCCTTGGCGCACCGCTCGTGACTGTGGGTCATGTTGGTGGCGGTCCAGGTCTCGTGGATAAACGCGAGCCGCTCGGAATCCAGATTAAGCTTACCGTTGGATCAAGCCCGGCTCTGGCTGAGGATGTCGGGGCGGTCTTGCTTGATCGCGTGCCCCGTTTTTGCGTGTGATCTCCCGGCAGATCAAAGAACGCCAGAGTGTCCCGATCCCGATGTGAAGGCCTTGCGCGGCTAGGGTCCGACTGGACCTATACCAGCGTGACGTCCCCGTTCTCCGCCAGCAGCGCCGCGATACGGTCCGCGTGACTATCGGTTTTCGGCGAGCGCTGATCACCACCCAAGCTTGCCTGCAATCGCACGGCCATGCTCGCGGGACATGTGCCGCCAGCGAACTGCCGTGGCAATGCCAACCCCAAAACGAGCCGCTGCCGCTCAGCAACTCATACCCCTGTGTGTCGCCGCAACGGCCCGGTCACGCAGATCTTGAGATAAATCTAGAGCCATCCAGGCTGGCCTCCAAACAAGCAAGAAGGATGAACCAGAATCCAATGCCGCGGGAATCCTTCGCGATTCAAGGGCGGTGGAAAACGCTCAAAGAGGTGGGTAAGAGGGCTAGCGAAAGGAAGCTGTAGTCGCCGCTCATGATGAGGCCGATATGTTAGATTCGGTTCTGCGTTCGGGATGAAGTGTAGTCTTTAGCTAAACAACGCGGGCAATCGAGCGCTTCGAGATGGCGGTCAGTCGGTCTGGCCTTCGGCCGACATAAGAGAATCGTTTTCA
The DNA here is from genome assembly GCF_001556015.1 of Novosphingobium sp. CCH12-A3. NCBI lineage: Bacteria > Pseudomonadati > Pseudomonadota > Alphaproteobacteria > Sphingomonadales > Sphingomonadaceae > Novosphingobium > Novosphingobium sp. CCH12-A3. The sequence continues at coordinate 2,818 of NZ_LSIA01000276.1, forward strand.
ATTAGGTCGGCCAGCGCTTCCAGGGCCGATGCAACGTGGATGCCCGGCAGGTATGCGCCGTGCGAGTCAATGATATCAAGAGCTTCCTGCAACTTGGCGAATGCTTCGGACAACATTAAACATGACCCTCAATTGGCCCGCGGCCAGTCTAGACGCTGCCAATTTGGAACTACTAGCGTCAATGTACCCGAATTGGAATATTTTGGTGAAAATGGCGTAAATCCGGAACAGCTCTTAGCTCTAAAGTGCATATTGCCGCGCATGGTTTTGGAGCCTCAAAGTTGAGTTGCCGGTTGGACGACGGGTGAATGTTTGCCGGCGTTGCTGTTGGGCAAAAGGGGTCCCTCCAACGCCGACAACAATCCGTGCAAGGATAGGGGCGACAGGGCGGAGACGGTATTTACTCCGATAGAATGAACATGCGAGTTCGGTTCGCCCATTCAAATTATATACTAAGAACCAGGAAACTTCTTACATCACAGGGAGTGAGGGATTCTCCTGCGGCTTCAACATGATGCGCCAGAGAATTTGACGTAGCGTCCTCGCTTTTCGCCTGAGGCGCAGATTTATGCCGAAGCCCGCAAAAGAAACGGGCGCATAAATCGCGACAGAACTCGCGAGGTCCTTGACGGAAAAGAATTCTTATGGAGTAATGCTTGGGAATGGGGCTTAGTATTGATGCGTAGACTAAGCAGGGGGCGGCGGAATGGAGCAGCTTGATCGCCGGACGGTCGCGGGAATTGCGCAGATGCTGTTGCGCTTGTCCGATGAAGATCCCGAAGGACGCGAGCTCGCACTTGCGGGTGGGGGAGCGAGTGATGAGCGGCTCCTTGCAAGAGTTCGAGACGAACAGGTTCGCCGGAGCAAGCGGCACAAGTTCCTGGGTATCTCGCGCGACCTCTTTTCCGACCCAGCTTGGGATCTTCTGCTTGAGCTGTATGCGGCACGGCTGGATCGTAAGCGCGTGTCGTCCTCGACCATGGGATTGGAGGCCGGCATTGCGCAGTCCACGGCGCTGCGCTGGCTTGGATACCTTGTAAATCTAGGTCTGATCGAAAGGACGCAGGACCCACACGATAAGCGCCGTCAATGGGTCGTGATCAGCGATAGAGCGGCTGCGGGCATGCGCCGGTATTTCAGCTGATCGAAAACAAGCTGGCGTGAGCGTGCGACCGGGGCTCTCTCAGGCAAGTGGCACCAAGGCGCGCCTCCCCCTGCAATCGAGGTTAGGCTTGACGTCGCCCGATTGGCGAGGGATGGCGACAAGATTGGCGCAGCCTGCAGCTATGGCTGGGCCGCGCAAACGCGGTCGGTTGGCACAGTGCACGCGGCCTCGTCATCGCGAGAAGAACAGGCTTGGCGTCGGTGTTTGCGCGGCTTCTGCAGGAGGGCGGGACGATGCAATAGTCGCGAGTGCTTGCTCGACGAGTGCATGGGCATCCGCGGTCAGGGTGAGGAAGATCCGACGCCCGTCAATTTCGTCCTTGTGCCGTTGCAGAAACCCGCGCTGTTCGAGGAACTTGATCCACCTGGTGATCGACGAGCCCGGCACGCCGGTAGTGTTTGCGATGGCCCCCGGGGTGCGAAGCTTGCCTGATCTGAGCCCGACATAGACCTCGAGAAGGATGTCGAAAGTGGGGTCGCAATGAAGATCGACATTGGCGAACAAGGCGGCAAGCTGCTGGCGCATGTTCAACTCCGCAGTGGCCACCCAGATCAATGAGGCTTCGCATCGCTGGTCGGCGCCTTGCGCGAGAGAAGCAAGGGCCATGGTCGAGGCGAGCTCTATCATGGGAGCAACCTCGCTCGCCGCATGCTGAAGATTCCTTCGGATCCGACAATAAAGTGCTCAGCAAGATGAAGTCCTTGCTTGACCGCCATCTGATGCAGAAGCGCTGTTGCGCCGATATCTGCCGCGCTGGGACGAGCAGAGCCATTTGGATGATTGTGGGCCATGACAATCTTGTTGGCGTGAAGCTTTCGGGCTTGGTGCAGCAATCGTTTTGGCTGGATGGCAACGCGGGACCGGTTCCCCGATGCGGTCACATCGATCCCGAGGCAGGTCCCGTCTGTGCCGAAGAACAGGACAAGCATTTGTTCGAGAGGTGCGGTGCCGAGCCTTTGTTTGAGGAAGCTGGCAAGAACGGGCGAGATGCCAGCATCTGGTACGGAGCTCCAAGCGTCTGTCCTGCGTGCAGATGCAGACTGTTCGCGCGATCGGTTTCCAGCCTTCTCACGCAGTGATCGCAGATATAGAAGCGGTTTTTGCGCAAGGCTGGTACGGATGTCGAGGGGACGTGCGAATGTGAGCCTGCCGCTCAGAATGCGGTTGCACCAGTGACTCTTCGGTCGCGCACTGCAAACCATGTACCAATGGCGAGGATGGCCAGTTGGATCCAGGACGGCGCACGCATCATCAAGGCGTAGGCAAAGGGCGCGTAGCTTGTTGCGAGCAAGCGCACGAAATGCGAAAGGAAAGCAATGAGCTGTGCGCCTGCGAACCATAGTGGCCACCATTTTCCGGACACCAAGGCGAGGGCGGTCATGGCTATCAAGACCAACCCGTCGATCACGAGATGACCCATATCCATCTGCTCGAAGCGCATAGGCTTCGCGCCGAGAGCGGCGTAGAGCGGCGATGCGAGCAGAAGGCAGGCCATGACCAGCGCGCCTCGCTTTTCGGTCTGGCCGGCACGGCGCCAAGCGTAGACCGTAATCAGTGTCAGTATGAGAATCTGCAAAGCGTAGCGCACAGTGCCTGTCTGCTTTTGCAGGTCAAGGGCGATCAGGCGGCCATGGCCTCGTTGCGGCCAGTGTCGATGGCCCCTTTGATCGGGGGGCATTCGCCATAGTCCGCAGCCATCATTTCGCGACCGAGGGCGGAAAGCTCGCGATGGACGCGCAGAAAGTCGCTGCTGGCGCTGACCAGGGCCTGCTGGCTTTGGATAAGCTTTGCGATCGCGATCTGCCCGGCGTGGGCGGGTACATCCCCGCCGGTGCGTGCGGCAAGCAAGGTCTGGAGCACGGCAGTGGTTGCCTGGAGTGCCTGGTCGATTGCCAGTTCAGCAGTCGGAACTTCGCGGGCGAGCCGCGCGGCGGCAACGGTCTTGGTCATGGTCATCGCAAATCCCCTGCCGCTTTGGTAGCGGCGCAAGCGTGTGGACATACGAGGCCTTTTACTATCCGAGGAGCGCTACGACGCTCTGGGTTACGCTCATGCCGATCAGGGCTACCACCACAATAAGCAGTGCAAAGACTATGATCAGGCCTAAGCGCACCAGAGGGCTCGTCGGAACTGCAAGGTCCCGAAGGGCAAGGCGTTGCGCTTGCGGCTCGGGCCATGGTGACGCTCCTCCCTGGGCAGGACCGGGGAAGAGGCCGATGTCCTCGAACATGAGCAACCGCTCCGTCTCGTCCTCGCCACCTTCATCCGCGATTGGTGTGTCGCTGGCGACCTGTGCAAAGCCACCTGTGGAATTCACACAGGTCAGTTTGAGCTGCGCATAGACACGTGCGGTGTCGCCGCGCCGGGTCGTGCCGAGGCGCAGGCGGGCAGCAGCAAGGCGTTGGTCCACGGCCGATGGTGAAATGCCGAGGGCTTTCGCGATTTCCTTGTTGCTCTTGTGCTCGAGCAGGAGGTCGAGAACCTCGCACTGTTTGGCCGAAAGACCGGCGAGATCATCGGACCAGCGGTCATCGTCGCGGGAAACGGGGATTTCGAGACGTGTGGCCATTCAGTATGGTTAACAGAAATGCCCAAAAGGGGGAACGGGGCTCGATGTAAAATCCATGTTAACGGATTGCGGGGATTACGTCGAATGGCTGCTCGTGCTGGGGCCTCGAGCCGATGGTTGGCCGCAAATCTCGTCCAGCTTCCGCTCCCAGGCCAGGGCGTGGGTGACGATAGTGTCCAGATGATCATAGCGCGGGACCCACGGCAGCGTGGCTTTGATGCGGCTGTTGTCGGAGATCAGCGCGGCGGGATCGCCTGGACGGCGGCCCTGCATCTCGCGCACGATCTTGC
>NZ_LSIA01000277.1:0-10417 GCF_001556015.1 Novosphingobium sp. CCH12-A3
TGGCAGGCACTGCCACCAAATGACCCGCCCCGTCATTTCCCTTTGCGCCGCCCTGGCACTGGCCCTCCCGCTCTCGCTCCTCGCCGGGCAAGTGTGGATCGACCCCTTCGGCGCCCCCGTCCCCAACGCCACCGCGATCCTCATGGAATTGCGCCTGCCCCGCGCGCTTCTTGCCCTGACGCTCGGCGGGGGCCTGGGCGCTGCCGGCGCGGCCATGCAAGGCTACCTGCGCAACCCGCTGGCTGACCCCGGCCTCTTCGGCATCGCCCCGGCTGCAGCGCTCGGCGCGGTCCTCTCGTTCTACACCGGCTACGAAACGCAAGCGCTCACGCTCCCGCTCTTCGCCCTCGTCGGAGCCGCCGGAGCCATGGCCCTGCTTGCCCTGATCGCCGGGCGAAGTGGCGGCATTGCACTGTTCACGCTGGCGGGCATGATGATCGCCAGCCTTGCCGGGGCCATGACCAGCCTTGCCATCAGCCTTTCGCCCAATCCCTTCGCCCTGTCCGAGATCGTCACCTGGCTGATGGGGGCGCTGGCCGATCGCGGCTGGCACGAGGTGCGCCTGGCTGCCCCGCTGACCATCCTCGGCCTCGCTGCCCTGTGGCGCGCCGGCCCCGCGCTCGATGCCCTTGCCTTGGGCGAGGCCGCCGCCCGCTCTTTGGGAGTCGAACCTGCGCGCCTTCTTGGCATCATGATCGTCGCCATCGGCCTGATCGTCGGCAGCGGGGTCGCGGTGGCGGGCATGATCGGTTTTGTCGGCCTGATGGTCCCGCACTTCGTCCGCCCGTTCACCGACCAGCGCCCCTCGGCCACGCTCCTCCCCTCCGCCCTGGCCGGAGCGCTGCTGCTGCTTGTCGCCGATTGCCTGTGCCGCGTCCTTCCGCTGCAAGGAGGCGAGCTTCGCCTCGGCATAGCGCTCAGCCTTGCCGGCGCGCCGTTCTTCCTGCGCCTGCTCCTCAAGCTGCGGAGGGAACTGGCATGATGCTCGAAGCGCTTGGGCTGACCATCCCCCACCGCCTGCAGGGCGTCACCGCGCAACTGTGCGCTGGCGGTGTCACTGCCATTGTCGGTCCCAACGGTGCAGGCAAGTCCACGCTGCTTGCCGCGCTTGCCGGCCTGATCGAGCCCGCAACCGGCACCGTCACCCTTGCCAGCCAGCCGCTGGCGCAGATGCTGCCGCAGGAGTGCGCGCGCCGTATCGGCTATCTTCCGCAATCGGGCGAGGTCGCGTGGAACCTCTCGGTCCGCACGCTCGTCGGACTTGGCCGCCTGCCGCACCGCGCAAGTCCCGCCGAGGATGCCGAAGCCGTGGCTCAGGCCATCGCGACGATGCAGCTCGAACCTCTGGCCGAGCGCTCGCTGTCCACCCTGTCAGGGGGCGAGCGCGCCCGCGCCCTGCTTGCCCGGGTGCTCGCCACGAAGCCGCACTGGATTCTGGCCGACGAACCGCTCGCCGCGCTCGATCTTGCCCACCAGCAGGCCTTGATCCAGCGCCTGCGCCGGCTCGCGGAAGAGGGCAGGGGAGTCGTGCTCGTCGTCCACGATCTCGCCCTGGCGATGAACCATGCCCATCACGTGGTCGTGCTCGACAGGGGCCGCGTCGCCGCGCAGGGCAAGCCACGCGATGCTCTCTCGCAGGAGGTCATCGCCCGCGTCTGGAATCTCGATGCACGCTGGCTGGGTGAGCCCGGCCACATGGCGCTGGCGATGTAGAAGATGTATTACGCCGCGGTCGGGGCGATCTGGTCGTTTTCGTGACGATGCTCGGTCATTGCGGCGGCAAAGTCGGCCGCGAAATAGGCGGCAAAGCTCTCGCGCACCCGCATCGAGATCGCCGGACGATCCTCGCGCGCGCCAGCGCTGCGGCAGAACAGGCTCTGCGCCGGCGGGTTGCCGGATGCTGCCGGAATTGTTGGCAATGGACGGTCGGCGCTCATGCTTGGTGGCCCTGAAACCCTATCTTTGGTTAGCAGGCCCTAGCAAAGTTTCGTCACGCGCGATTGTATGGTTTCGACAAAGTTACGTAGTTGACCGACGAAATTTCCCCTCAGAGTAGCCATCATGCACCTTTGCGCACGCAAGGATTGTGATGAAAATCACATGCTTGGCCCGTCTTTACGTTCGCGCCCTTACGGGTTTGCCTCTAGTTCTAGTCATCGGGTTGCCCGGTGCGGAGATTCGGGCAGCAACAGAGGGCAACATGATCACGACGCTGCGCAACGCCACCGCCACCCTTTCGCTTGCAACCTTGCTGGCCTCATGCGGCGGTGGCGATGGTGGCGGCGGCATGGCATCCACGCCTCCGCCGGTCACATACAAGACGCTTGCCGAACTGTCCGGCGATCAGACCTTCCAGTCGGGCGGAATTACCGGCGTGCCCGTCGGCCCGGAACTCAGGAACCAAAGCACCCTTGCTTTCGGCCAGGGCGTGGAGATCAGGTATTCGGCCGCGACCGATTCCTACAACCTCAACAACGGCAGTGGCCTAGTTGTCGAATTTGCGCCCGCGCAGGTCGTCAATCGTAACGATACGACCGTCACCTGGCAGAAGCCTGCCGGCAACGGCGCTGTCGATTTTCTTTCAATCTCCAATCCCAGCGTCAACGGCGTGAAGCTCAGCTACGCGCTGTTCGGCAACTGGACGCATTATCAGCCGGGTGCGGACCGATCTTACAGCCTTGTCGGAGGCGTGCCCACCCAGGCCACCGATGTGCCACGTAGCGGCAGCGCCACTTATGCGACCCAAGTCGTCGGGCTCGCCGCCAGAAGCGGGCAGGGCTACTACCTGATTGGTGAATCGACCGGCACATTCTCGGCCAATTTCGGCAGCAATTCGGTCAGCACCAGCCTGACGCTCGCGGGCAAGGCACCCAACAGCACCGTGGTCACCTCGTTTGGCAATTTCAACGGCACCGGCACGATCAGCAGTTCCGGCCCGGGCTTCACCGGCACGCTTTCGGGAAGCAACGCTTCGGGCGCCTTCAGTGGTGCATTCTTCGGCCCGCGCGGGATCGAGGCTGGCTACACCTTCTTCCTCAATGGCACCACTGACACCACGCTCAGCGTTCAGGGCGCTTTGTTCGGCAAGAAGAACTGAGCCCGTTCCTGCTTTCAACAAGGTGGGGGGCATCCGCAGGTTGGTGGAGCGGCCCGAATGGGACAGCGCCTTGCAGAAAAGGGCGAAAACCAACCTCTTTGCCCCCTCCGGAAAGCGGGAGGGGTTGGGGTGAGCCTTCCTCGCACGCGGTCCCACGACTAGAAGTCTCCAAAACGTGATTAAAATCACACAATTGATCCAAATAGATGTTCGCGATTAACATCGGTTCTGGCTAATTCTTCCTCCGAATTGGTGTCTGAATACAGGGATTCGGGCCAGCAACGGGGGCAACCGTGAACCGCAAGATTTTCGCCGCAACAGCCACGACAACGCTCGCCCTCCTGCTGGCCTCATGTGGCGGTGGTAGTGGCGGCGGTGTGAGCAGCACGCCAACGCCTGTTCCCACTCCGACGCCGACGCCCACTCCGACGCCGACCTCCAGCGCCAACGCGGATCTGATTGCACCGCTGGTAAGCGAGACGTTTGCGACAAGCGCTAGCACCGCAGCTGCGACGTTCGACAATTCCGGTGGAATCAGTGCTCAAAGCCAGGGCGTTCAGCAGCTGACATTCAAGTACGATGCTTCTGCCGGGACCTATACAGTGTCGACCGCCGGACGCAGCATGACGGCAGGCTCCGCCACGCGTTCCGGGCTTGCGACTTATCAGCAGACCAGTGGTTCAACCTCGCAGGCGCTCACGCTCACCGGTAACTCCAGCGGCACAGCGTCATACGATTACAAGTATGTCGGAGCGGGATTCTGGCAACGGCAGACCAGGTCGTCGTCCGGCGTTGTCGGGACTTTTGACGCATTTGTATACGGCGTGCCGACAGCATCTGTCCCCAGAACCGGCAAAGGCTATTACCGGTCGGAGGTCCTTGGCGCGCTGACTTCCTCGGGCGAACCTGCGCCGCTGAGTTTCAGAGGCACCGGCATCGTGACTGCGGAACTCGCGACCGGCGGAATAAGCGGTTCGGCAAACATTCAACTCTTCAACGCAGATGGAAGTCGGAAGTCCAACGGTGATCGTGACGGCGTGCTCAGTCTGACCGGACAGGTCGGTGCGTCGGATGCCCGGATCAGCGGGTCAGTCGCACTTGCAGCTTTTGGCACTTATCAAGGGGCGCTCGCGGGCGGCCTGTTTGGTCCGGAGGCTGCGGAGATCGGCCTGTCCTATTCGGGCGTGAACGAGAACGGCTTCGTCATGGCGGGAGCACTGGTCGGACGCAAGGACAGCTCGCTGAACCTTCCGACGTTAGCGGAACTAAGCCAAGCCACAAGCTTCATCGGTGGTTACGACCGCGGATTCTATCTCACAGTGATGCGATACGATCCGGTCGCCAAGACCTACACCATTCCCGGCTCTGTCACCTTCGATGCCGGAGAAGTGGTTCTCGGGCCGCAACAGCGCAGTACTCAGCAGACCGATGCGAACTTCGTGACCTACTCGCTTTCCCAGGGGGGCTACGACATCACCGGCAAGGTCTACAAGGTTGGAAGCGAAAACAGCGAAATAGCACTGTCCTACGCAACTTTCACGGAACTGACTTTTGTCCGTCCTGCCACAGGCGTGACTGAGCGACGGAATCTGCTGTGGGGAATAAGAACGGATTCGGCCGTCATGCCAAAGGCAGGCCAGGCCAGTTACAGTGGCATACTGCGCGGCTTTGGCAGCGACAGTGACAAGGCAAGCTATGCATTGAGCGGGACGTCAAAACTCTCCGTGAACTTTGCAAACTATCAGATTTCTGGCTCGATGAATCCGACGCTAAGAAACCTTGCCAACGGGCAATTCATCAATCTTGGGGAGCTCGGGATAGCTGCAACGGTAGACGGGACGTCCTTCGTTGGTGGTGTGGGCGGCGGAGATATCCGCGGCCTTTTCTTCGGCCCGCAAGCCGAAGAACTTGGGGCGATTTTCAATATCCGCCAATACGACGGACTGCGCCAGTATCTGCTTACGGTCGACGGCGTACTGCTTGCCAAGAAGAACTGACGCGTTTGACCATAGGACCCGTCAACGCGCGCAGTATTCGTAGCGCCCGGCCTGGCACGCCGCCACCGCGCGGCGCCATTCGGCCATGCGCTGCTCGTAATCGTCCTGGGCCTGGGCATAGCCGCGGTCGCCGTCGCGGCCTCCACGGCCACTGCGGGCGTTGTGCTGGCGCCACGCCGCCCAGTCTTTCGCATAGCGGGCATCGCGCTCGCGCACGCGGGCCAGTTCCTGCTGGTTGAGCTTGCGGATGATCGCCCGGTCGCGTTCGCGCGCAGCCTGCGTGCGCATCTGCGGGTCATGGGGATCGTCGGCCAGCGCCACGCCCGGCAGAGCCACAACCCCAAGCGCCAGCGCGCTGCACATCATCCGCACGTTCATTCCCGAGACCCTCATGTTATCGCTGCTTCATCCCGCGGCCGCGGCACCCGCGCAATCCACCTTGCGCCGAACCGTTGGCACCCGGTCGCAGCCACCGTCCCTTTCGTCGCGCCCGGGGAAGCGAAACCGTGCCCCCGAAAGCCCATATTGCACTGCACTGGTCCGCTCCCCACATGGCGCTTGCATCCGGGCCGGCACTTCCGTCCGAATCCCTTGCGAAACCCGAACAAATATGGAACACCGCCGCGCATGTCTCTCACTACCATTTCCGTCCGCGGCGCCCGTGAACACAACCTCAAGGGGATCGACGTCGATCTCCCCCGCGATAGCCTGATCGTCATCACCGGCCTCTCGGGCTCGGGCAAGTCGAGCCTCGCGTTCGACACGATCTATGCCGAGGGCCAGCGCCGCTACGTGGAATCGCTCAGCGCCTATGCGCGCCAGTTCCTCGAGATGATGCAGAAGCCCGATGTCGAGCATATCGACGGCCTCTCCCCCGCCATCTCCATCGAGCAGAAGACCACCAGCCGCAACCCGCGCTCGACCGTCGCCACCGTCACCGAGGTCTACGACTACATGCGCCTGCTCTGGGCGCGCATCGGCGTGCCCTACAGCCCCGCCACCGGCGAGCCGATCAGCGCGCAGACCGTCAGCCAGATGGTCGATCGCGTCATGGCCCTGCCCGAAGGCACCCGCGCCTACCTGCTCGCCCCGGTCGTGCGCGGCCGCAAGGGTGAATACCGCCGCGAGCTCGCCGAATGGCAGAAGGCCGGCTACACCCGCGTCCGCATCAACGGCGAGATCATGCCGATCGAGGACGCGCCTGCGCTCGACAAGAAGCTCAAGCACGACATCGAGGTGGTGGTTGACCGTATTGCCGTCCGCGACGGCATCCAGACCCGCCTGGCCGACAGCTTCGAACAGGCCCTCAAGCTGGCCGACGGCCTTGCCTACGTCGATCTCGCCGATGGCGTCGTCCCCGGCCGCGAGGAAGAATCGGACGCCAATGGCAAGAAGGGCGCCCAGAAGACGGGAATGAAGAAGACCGGCCTTGCCGCCAACCGCATCGTCTTCTCCGAAAAGTTCGCCTGCCCCGTCAGCGGCTTCACCATCGAGTCCATCGAACCGCGCCTGTTCTCGTTCAACGCCCCCCAGGGCGCATGCCCCGCCTGCGATGGCCTTGGCGAAAAGCTGCTGTTCGATCCCCAGCTCGTCGTGCCGAACGAGAACCTGTCGCTCAAGCAGGGCGCCGTCGTCCCCTGGGCCAAGAGCAACCCGCCGTCGCCCTATTACATGCAGGTCCTCGCCAGCCTCGCCGCGCATTTCGGCTTCAGCCTCGATACGCCATGGGACGCGCTGCCGGCCGAGGTCAAGATCGTCATCCTCTATGGCACCGCCGGCAAGGCGGTGCCGCTGACCTTCATCGACGGCAAGAAGAGCTACACCGTCAACAAGGCCTTCGAAGGCGTGATCGGCAACCTCAACCGCCGCATGCTGCAAACCGAAAGCGCCTGGATGCGCGAGGAGCTGGGCAAGTTCCAGACCGCGCAACCGTGCGAGACCTGCGAAGGCAAGCGCCTCAAGCCCGAGGCGCTGTCGGTCAAGGTCGCCGGGCGCGATATCTCCTCGGTCACCCGCCTTTCCGTCGCCGCCGCGGTCGAATGGTACGCCAATCTCGACAGCCAGCTCACCAGCCAGCAGAGCCAGATCGCCAGGGCCATCCTCAAGGAAATCAACGAGCGTCTCGGCTTCCTCAACAACGTCGGCCTCGATTACCTCAACCTCGATCGCACCTCGGGCACCCTCTCGGGCGGCGAGAGCCAGCGCATCCGCTTGGCGTCCCAGATCGGCTCGGGCCTCTCGGGCGTGCTCTACGTGCTCGACGAACCCTCCATCGGCCTCCACCAGCGCGACAATGACCGCCTGCTCGAAACCCTCAAGCGCCTGCGCGATCTCGGCAACACCGTGATCGTGGTCGAGCATGACGAGGACGCCATCCGCACCGCCGATCACGTCGTCGATCTTGGCCCCGGCGCGGGCGTCCACGGCGGCGAGATCGTCGCGCAGGGCACATTGGACGATATTCTCAACAACCCCAACAGCCTCACCGGCCAGTACCTCACAGGCGCGCGGAAGATCGAGGTCCCCAGGACCCGCCGCAAGGGCAACGGCCTGTTCATCGGCGTCGAGGGCGCGCGCGCCAACAACCTCCAGAACGTCAGCGCGAAGATCCCGCTGGGCACCTTCACCTGCGTCACCGGCGTCTCCGGCTCGGGCAAGTCGAGCTTCACCATCGACACGCTCCACGCCGTCGCCGCCCGCACGCTCAATGGCGCGCGCGTGATCGCCGGCGCGCACGATCGCGTCACCGGGCTTGAACACTGCGACAAGGTGATCGAGATCGACCAGTCGCCCATCGGCCGCACCCCGCGCTCGAACCCCGCCACCTACACCGGCGCCTTCACCCTGATCCGTGACTGGTTTGCCGGCCTCCCCGAAAGCGCCGCGCGCGGCTACAAGGCCGGCCGCTTCAGCTTCAACGTCAAGGGTGGCCGCTGCGAGAAGTGCCAGGGCGATGGCCTGATCAAGATCGAGATGCACTTCCTGCCCGACGTCTACGTCACCTGCGAGGAGTGTGACGGCAAGCGCTACAACCGCGAAACGCTCGAGGTGAAGTTCAAGGGCCACTCCATCGCCGACGTGCTCGACATGACGATCGAGGACGCCGAGGAGTTCTTCAAGGCCGTGCCCCCGATCCGTGACCGGATGCACATGCTCAACGAAGTGGGCCTGGGCTACGTCAAGGTCGGCCAGCAGGCGACGACGCTGTCGGGCGGCGAAGCCCAGCGCGTCAAACTCGCCAAGGAACTCGCCCGCCGCAGCACCGGGCAGACGCTCTACATCCTCGACGAGCCCACCACCGGCCTCCACTTCGAAGACGTGCGCAAGCTGCTGGAAGTCCTTCACCGCCTCGTCGAACAGGGCAACTCGGTCGTCGTGATCGAACACAACCTCGACGTGATCAAGACCGCCGACTGGATCATCGACCTCGGCCCCGAAGGCGGCGTCCGCGGCGGCGAGATCGTGGCGGAAGGCACCCCGGAGCAGGTCGCCAAGAACCCCCGCAGCTTCACCGGCCAATATATGGCCCCCCTGCTGAAGCGCTAGTTCCTCCCCGCCCGCTCATCCTGAGCTTGTCGAAGGAGGGAGGGGGACCACCAAAGGTGGCGGAGGGGCACCCCGGTTCCTCCCCGTTACGGGGAGGGGGACCATCCGCAGGATGGTGGAGGGGCACCCTCGCAACACCACCCCCTCTAAACACAAACCCCGTCACCCTGAACTCGGTTCAGGGTCCATCTCTCCCCACATGCGGAGGCCCAATCGGCAAAACGGATCCTGAACCAAGTTCAGGATGACGAAGCAAGTGGTAACCACCCCACCACCCAAGCCCCGCTCATTCTGAGGCTGTCGAAGGATGCCAGCACAACGCCGCTAATCTGCGAATGCTGGGCCTCGGTGTTGCCTAAGTGGGTGGCTAATTGGGGATTGAGTAAACTGTCCCGTTGATCCAAAAACGAGTCAAAGTGTCGCGTGAGCCATGCTGTATGCTCGGTGATGTGAATTGAAAAATTATTTTGCAAGCAGGTATCTATGACGAGTCGGACTAGTTTGAAGTTCACTGACCGAGCTATCGAGTTAATGCAGAATCTGCCTAGCGAGCTTTATTACCCGGTCGGGTCAGCGACGCCGATGTCGCATTTACGAGCACTTTATAGCCTTGGAATAAGAGGGTTTGCGATTTCATCCGCAGCAAAAGCTGTCTCCGTGATCGGACGATTTCCGGATGCTAAAATTGCACTTAGGGTAAGAGGGCTAAGGGCGCATCAGATTGCAGATTTGTGTCTGCGGTCTGGAATTACATCATTCATTGTAAGGGATACGCATGACTTAAACACGCTAAATAATGCTTACATAGGACATAAAAATATTGATATAATTATTGAATCCTTTAAGCCGAGGGGCTTGGATAGAGAAATATTTGATTCCGTCAAGTTATTGCGTGATGCAAGAAAGTCAGCAGACAGATTGGGCGTGTGTTATACTTTTGATCATAGAGCAAATTTAATCGGTTATGCAGAGCAATGGGTTAAGGAAATCCGCGCGCTTTTGGTGGCGGCTCAAGTTGCTGTCGACATAATTTATCTGAAAGGCAACTTGCCTCCGGTTTCAAATTTGAAATTTTTCTTCGATCTTCCGATTAGTTACTCAGCAAAACTTTTGCTTGAACCTCGGGCGGCATACTTTGATGAAGAACTGTTAGATGACTCGTCTGACCTAGAATCTTCAGTTGGGCCTGTTTCGAAGAATGCGGATTCTCATGAACAACAAGTTCCAACTCCGCCTCAGGAGACAAGTTCAACGACTTATGGCATCAACCTAGACGGTCGCCTTGATCGACTGCCTCATAAGGATCAGAAGGCACTTCGGGATGAACCAGACCAGCGCCGTGCCTATGAGGATCTTCGCCAAGTTGCGACAGAGCTCAAAGGTGAAAATCAAAGGTTAGGCCCGAGGCTGGAGCGTGCCTTAGATCGAATGATTCGGTCTCTGCCCGAGAATTTCGATGAAGCAGAAGCATACTTGGTTTGGAGAGATGCAAATTCCTTGCGGCGTCTTTATCTGGCCCATCGAGAAGCCTCGAAGAATCCTGATTATGACGAAGCTAAGCTTGAACCAGTTATTGGCGAACAGCTAGGCGGATTCTTAGATCTTTACAATCACTTCGCTTATTTTGATGATGGATTGCGGGCGAAGGATGAGGCTCGAATACCGCCGCAAGAGCGCCCCAAGATCGAAGTTGAGGCTGAGGCTGCTTCCGCGGTGGTTCAAGCTAGAGCATAATCCGACCGGATAGAATCGCAGGGGGTTCCCAAGGCGCTGGAAA
>NZ_LSIA01000278.1:0-392 GCF_001556015.1 Novosphingobium sp. CCH12-A3
ATGACTACCGCAACACCGCACCCCGCCATCCCACTGCCGCTGGTCCGCGACCCCGACCTCCTGCCGCCGCTCGAAATGGATGGCTACCTCACCGGCGTGCTGGTCACGCCGCATCTGGAAACCGCGCAGTGGGTCATGGGTCTGTGGCAAGAACGGTCTGCGGTCGATACTGCCCGGATCGAACAGGGCCTTGTTACGGTCCTGGCCCATCGCAAGGCTATCGAGGCCAGCTTCGCCAAAGGCTGGCCAAGCTTCTCCCCCGCCTTCTGCGAGCCGGGTCAGAAGCCAGACCACGGCAAGGTCAGGACTTGGGTCAGGGGCTTCTGGAGCGCCATGAAGCTGGACACCCGCAAAAACCTGGTAGTTCGAGGCGGATTGGTCCGAGGAAGGGT
>NZ_LSIA01000279.1:0-34381 GCF_001556015.1 Novosphingobium sp. CCH12-A3
CCCGCGACACCGGGCACCTGCGCCTGTCCGCCCAGCTTGCCTTCGGTGCCGACCTCGCGCGCCACGCGCGTCACTTCCGACGCGAATCCGTTGAGCTGATCGACCATCACGTTGATGGTGTTCTTGAGCTCGAGGATTTCACCCTTCACATCGACCGTAATCTTCTTGGAAAGATCCCCCGACGCCACAGCCGTCGTCACTTCGGCGATGTTGCGGACCTGTCCGGTGAGGTTTGCGGCCATCAGGTTGACGTTGTCGGTCAGGTCCTTCCACGTTCCCGCGACACCGGGCACCTGCGCCTGTCCGCCCAGCTTGCCTTCGGTGCCGACCTCGCGCGCCACGCGGGTCACTTCCGAGGCAAAACCGTTGAGCTGATCAACCATCGTATTGATGGTGTTCTTCAGTTCGAGGATCTCGCCCTTCACGTCGACGGTGATCTTCTTGGACAGATTGCCCAGCGCCACGGCGGTCGTCACTTCGGCGATGTTGCGGACCTGCCCGGTCAGGTTTGCGGCCATCAGGTTGACGTTGTCAGTGAGGTCCTTCCACGTACCGGCGACGCCCTTGACGTTGGCCTGTCCGCCGAGCTTGCCTTCGGTACCGACCTCGCGCGCCACGCGCGTCACTTCCGAGGCGAAGCTGGCCAACTGCTCCACCATGGTGTTGACCACTTTGCCGATGCGCAGGAACTCGCCCCGCAGGGCGCGGCCTTCGATCTCCACGGCCATCGACTGGGACAGGTCACCCTTGGCAACGGCGCCGATCACGCGGGCCACCTCGGTCGTCGGCTGCACCATGTCATCGATGAGTTCGTTGATCGCGCTCAGGGTAATGTCCCAGTCGCCCACCGCGCCCGGCACGGCGGCGCGATGGCCGATCTTGCCTTCCTTGCCGACGACGCGGGAAAGGCGCTGGAACTCTTCCGTCATGCGCCGGTTTATGCCGACGACCTCGTTGAACAGCGCGGCAATCTCGGTATCGGCGCTGTCTTCGGGCAGCGAGGCACTGAAATCGCCGTTTCGCAGCTTGCGCAAGGCGGTGAGCAGGTCGCGTCTACCGATTTCAAACTCACCCTTGGCCGCCGGTCTGTTCATGTGCCCTCCGAACAGAGGCGTTCAGCGCGCCCCTTCCGGTCGCAAACGCACAAGAATCACTCAAGTTCCAGTGGGTTCCGAGAAGCCAGGATTCTTCGAGCTGGCTTGGGGATGAGCCGAGACGGCTCGCACATGGGGCACTCTTCCCGGCTTGAAGCTTGCAGCCTAATCGAATTGCCACATCAGTCGAACGTGAACCTTGCCGAAGCACTTCGGTGAAACAATGCCGGCACCCACATCTCGAACGGCGCCTTTTGCGTTTCCGGCGATCGTGTCCAGACGCTCACGGCATTCGGCGGATGGGAAGTTGGAGCGGGTGAAGGGAATCGAACCCTCGTATTCAGCTTGGGAAGCTGCTGCTCTACCATTGAGCTACACCCGCGCGGCCGCAAAGGCTGCTTGATCCGGGGCTGCCGGATGCGCTGCCTCTGGCATGATCGAGGGCTGGTCGTCAACCTTGCGCCTGCACTTGGCCGCATTTGCACGACGCGGCTGCCGACATGCCGCTGAACAATGTGCGCGATCAGCGTATGGATCCTGGCCGGGCCATGCGCGAAGATCATCCGATAGAGCGCCAAAACCTTTTCGCACCCGCAAAAACAAAGGCGTTGACGAACTTTTGACGTCTGTCCAGTCTTTGCCCTGACACCGCGTCCGACTCGTTCCCGGACACGGCCTGCCAAGGGGGAAATCGCGACCATGACTTTGGCCGAAACTGCTGCCCGTGATCTTGCCACGGATGTTAGCCAGACCGGGGCGAAGCGCCCGCACCGTCGGCATCTTCTCCAATTCCTCGCCCTGACCGCGCTCCCCGCTTCGATTGTCCTGGCACAGTCCGCCAAGGAGCCGCCGCGCGATTCTTCGAACCCGGTGGAGACCGAGGCCGGTATCGCGATCAAGGACCCGCTGGTCGTCGAAAAGTGCGGCAGCTGCCATACTGCAGATGCGAAAGGGAACCTCTCGCGCATCTCCTGGGTGCGCACCACCCCGGAAGGCTGGGCGCAGGTCATCCGCCGCATGGCCTCGCTCAACGGCCTGTCGATCACCCCGGCCGAGGCCAAGGCGGTGATCCGCTCGCTTTCCGCCAGCAACGGTCTCTCGCCCGAGGAAGCCAGGCCGGTTTCCTACCTGCCCGAACACCGCATCGTGGTCGAGAGCAACATTCCCAACGAGACGATCCGCCAGTCCTGCGCGGCTTGCCACGCCTTCGCCCAGCCACTGTCGTGGCGGCGTTCGAAGGCGGAATGGGGCCTGCTGCGCAATCTTCACGTCGCGATGTATTCGCAAGCTGATGCGCAGTTCCGCAAGCCGGTCGAAGACCCGACACAGCCCGTCCCCGCCAACGGGGCGCCCAAGCCGCTCCCGGTCGAGGTCGCGCTCGATTACATGAACAAGACCGCGCCGCTGATGACGCCCGAATGGACGAAGTGGCAGGCGCGGCAATCGTCCGCGAAGCTCGGCGGCAAGTGGCTGGTAAACGCCTTCCTTCCCGGCAAGGGCCTCTACGTCGGCGAGATGATGCTGACGCCGGCCGGCACCGACGACGATTACACCACCGCCATCACCCTGAAGTCACTGACCGATGGCTCCACCCTTACTCGCAGCGGCAAGGGCCTCGTCTACACCGGCTATTCGTGGCGGGGCACGTCATCAAGCGGCCCGGCCGGCGCGCGTCCGGATGCACCGCAGGACCACGAAACGCGTGAGGCGATGCAGTTCTCGCCCGGCCGCAAGAGCGCGGAAGGCCGCTGGTTCTGGGGCGACTACACCGAGTTCGGCTTCAACGTGAAGCTGACCCGCGCCTCCGCCGAACCGACTGTCGTTGCGACCTGGCCCTATGCCCTCAAGGCCGGAGCCAGGGGCGCAACGCTCAAGCTGATTGGCGATGCCTTCCCTGCAGGCCTAAAGCCTTCGGACGTCGACCTCGGCAAGGGCGTGACGGTGACCAAGGTTGTCTCCAACAGCCCGACCGAGGCGGTGCTCACGGTCGATGTCGCCCCCGATGCCACCATCGGCGCGCATGACGTCGGCATTGGCGGCTCGATTCTTGCGGCGGGCCTGCCGGTCTACAAGCAGGTGGACTACATCAAGGTCACGCCCGAAACCGCCATTGCCCGCCTCGGCGGCAGCGAGAAGCACGCGCCCGGTTACCAGCAGTTCGACGCGCTTGGCTATGACGCGGGCCTCGACGGCAAGCCCTATACCGCGGATGACGTCTCGCTGGGCCCGATCGACGTGACCTGGTCAATGGAGGAGCTGCCGACCGTCTATTACGACGACGACGTCAACTACGTCGGCAAGCTCAGCCCGACCGCACTGTTCACGCCCGCCATCGACGGGCCGAACCCTGAACGCAAGTGGGGCCGCAACAACTATGGCGAGGTCTGGGTCGTCGCCACGGCCAAGACCGAAAAGGACGCATTGGGCAAGCCACTCAAGGGCAAGGCGTTCATGGTCGTGTCAGTGCCCGCCTACAAGCGCTGGGATCAGCCGGAGGTGGCCAAGTGACCACGATCCTCGCTCCAAAGTATCGCCGCGGCGATATCCACCTGTTCGAGGCCGATGGCGCAGGTTTCGTCTACCTTGCCTCTGCTGGCGCAATCTTCGCGCTTGATGAAGGCGCCGCCAGCGTCATGGCGATCCTTGGCGAACGGCAGATGGCCTATGGCGAGATGGTCGCCGCGCTGGTCGAAAAGGGCTATTCGCGCGCCGATGCCGAAGACCTGATCCGCGAACTGCGCGCGGTGCGGGGCATAGTCTCGGACGAGATCCGCGAAGCCCCGCTCGCCCCCGCGGCACCCCCTGAGGACTATCCGCTCCAGGCGCTGGTGCTCAACGTCACCAACCAGTGCAACCTTGCCTGCACCTATTGCTACGAATTCGGCGCGGACAAGATCGCCACGCCCGCAGGCAAGCCCAAGTACATGACGCTGGAGACGGCGAAGACCTCGGTCGACTTCCTGCTCAAGAGCTCGGGCGAGCGGGAAGTGCCGCACATCACCTTCTTCGGCGGCGAGACCTTGATGAACTTCAAGCTGCTGCGCGACGTGGTACTCTATGCCAACGAAGCAGCGGCTGCGGTCGGCAAGCGCATGACCTACAGCCTGACGACCAACGCCACGCTCCTGACCGACGAGATCATCCAGTTCCTCTCGGACCAGGCGATCGGCGTCACCGTCTCGATGGACGGCCCGCCTGACCTGCAGGACCGCCACCGCGTCTACAAGAACGGCAAGGGCTCCTATGCGGTGATGGAACCGCGCCTCAGGAAGCTCATCGCCGGGCACAAGACCCGCGCGATCACCGCCCGCGTCACGCTGACCGAGGGCGTGACAGACGTGATCCGCATCTACCGTCACCTCAAGGATGACCTCGGCTTCCACGAAGTCGGCTTCGCGCCGGTGACGGACTCCGGCGCACAGGCCTACACGCTTGATGACGAGGGCATGGACATGGTCGTCGCCGCGTTCCAAGAACTCGCCGCCGAGTGGCTCGCCTATGCTCTGCGCGGGGAAATGCACGGTTTCTCGAACGTGTCGGAAACGATCAGCGAGCTGATCCAGGGCACCAACAAGTCGCACCCTTGCGGCGCTGGTCTCGGGCTGGTGGGAGTGAGCCCTTCGGGCGACCTTTCACCCTGCCATCGCTTCACCGATGCCGATACCCACGTACTCGGCCACGTCACCACCGGCCTCGACAAGGAAAAGCGCACCGACTTCCTGACGCGCGGGCACGTTGGCGCGAAGTATGAATGTTCGTCGTGCTGGGCCCGCCCGCTCTGCGCCGGCGGCTGCCA
Organism: Novosphingobium sp. CCH12-A3; assembly: GCF_001556015.1. Lineage (NCBI taxonomy): Bacteria > Pseudomonadati > Pseudomonadota > Alphaproteobacteria > Sphingomonadales > Sphingomonadaceae > Novosphingobium > Novosphingobium sp. CCH12-A3. Next base: position 4,891 of record NZ_LSIA01000279.1, read on the forward strand.
TCACGAGGCCTTCGTCCGCTACGGCGATACCGGCCACGCCAACCTGCACTACTGCGACTGGATCCGCGAATGGACCGAGGCCTGCCTCAAGATCTACGGCACCGTCGCCCAGCGTAACCCTGAATTTCTTGAACGCTTTGCTGCACGAAAGGGCTTGTCATGAAGCACCTGAAACCCCTCAACAAGAAGGCACTGCGGATCGAGGAAACGATCGCCTCGACCGAAGAGGACGTCGTCGCGCTCCAGCAGAAGCCGATGCACACGCCAATGGGCTGCTCGATCTCGTTCTCGCCCGGCTGGGAGGTCGATGCGGGCGGCGGCACGGCAGGCCTGTGCCAGCCGGCCGAGCGCGACATCTACGACTGCTACGTCACCTGCTTCTGGCCGGTGCAGGTCCCAGATCACGTCAACTACTCGCCCGACTGGGCCAGCAATTGCGCGACCGCGGCCAAGGACTGGCGCAGCCTCGACATCATCTTCCCCTGAGCGGCCCGCCTCCACTCCTGACATTTCAGCATCGGAAGACCCGACCCATGAAGAAACTTGGTCTCGCGCTCCTGCCCCTTCTTGCGACCGCCGCGCCGGCGCACGCATCGACCGTGTTCATGGGGTCCTACCCCGACAAGATGCTGATCGTCGACGAGGCGACCGGCGAGATCAAGGATCGCATCACGCTGGCCTCTGGCCTGCCCACCGCGATGCGCATCTCGAACGACAGCAAGAAGATCTACGTCTCCACCATCACCACCAGCGGCATCGAGGTGATCGATACGGCGACCAGGAAGGTGGTCAATTCCTTCAGCCTGAATACGCCGACCGTGCGCTACCGCTTCGGCGGCGGCGTGCCCGATCCCACGGGCCGCTTCTTCTACACGATGATCCAGAAGTTCGAGAAGCTGCAGGATCGCTGGACCGTCAGCCCGCAGATGTTCGGCGTGATCGACCTGACGAAGAAGGCCGTCGTGCGCACCGCAGACGTGCCCGACGAGGACGTCCGCAACGGCGCTGGCCGCGGCAACTACATGCTGTCAAAGGACGGCACGACGCTGTTCCTGATCCGCGACAAGGTGCTGGTCGTCGATACCGCATCGCTCAAGGTAAAGGATCGCCTGGAGTTCTCGAAGCCCGAGGCGACCGGCATTGAAGGCGTCAGCTTCGGCGGCGGCGTGGAAACGCTGCGCAATCCTGACCAGTACGTTTCGATGTTTACGGCGCAGGATCCCTACATCCGCAACAAGGTCTATGGCGTGGGCCGCTTCGATCTCGTCACCAAGACCTTCGATTTCCGCCCCATCGGCCCCGCCCCGGTCGGCGGCGGCATGGCCGGTCTGCAGGTGTCCAAGGACATGAAGGAAGGCTGGACCGTCGTCACGCAGGAGAAGGTCGGCAACAAGCGCTGCGAATTCTGGCACCTCGACCTCACCACCAACCTCGTCAAGAACAAGGCCGAGTTCCCCTGCCGCACGCGCTTCCAGTTCGGCATGTCGGGCGATGGCAAGCTGCTCTACATCTATGGCGCCAGCTACGACATCGAGATGTACGATGCGCAGACCCTTAGCCACGTCAAGACCATCGACCTCGGCAATGACACCACCGGCGCGGGGATGATCATCACGCAGTGACGTCGGGAATACTCATGAGGGGGCAGGGCGTCGCGGTGGCTACGGCCGCGCACCTGCTGGACCGGGCCGGGTTCGCGTGTCTGCGCGAGCCCGGCCTGCGGCGTCCGGTGCCGGTGATCATGCTCAGCGATCCGGCCCTCGCCCTGCTCCGTGACGTGTTCGGTGATGCGGCGCTCTTCGCCGACAGGCCCCGGATCAATCAGCGGGTGGTCAAGTGGGGCAGCGCTGAAGCGGTTGCCATGCCGCACGGGGCGGTTGTGGTTTCGGAGGACGACCTTGCCGCGGCGCTCGATCCGGCTGGCCTGTGCGATCGGGGGCGGGTGCACACAGCTTTCACGATTGAGGCGATAGCACCGTTTTCCTGCGGCGAGATGCTGCGCTTCGGTGAGCGAATTTCAGCGACGGCGCGGGTCACTCTGAAAGCAGATGCCCCCGTCCGCACCTGCTGGATCGAGGCGGTCGACGCAGGCTGGCTGTTCCTGATCCCCGATGGCTTCGGCCAAGCGTGGCTGCTGGCCGTCGGCGGCGATCCACAAGCGTTGACACAGGATGCGCCGCTGATCGGCCCGCTGATCGACGCAATCGAACTTTCGGGCGGCCGGTTCGACACCAGCCCACGCATGCTGGCCCAACTCGCCGGAAACGACTGGCTGTCCTGCGGCACGTCCGCCATCGCCTTCGACCCCATCTGCGGCGACGGCACCGCGCAAGCCGCGCGCGAGGGCATCCTTGCCGCCGCCGTCATCGGCGCTCTCGCGCGGGGCGAGGACCCGACCATGCTCGCCACCCATTACCACTCCCTGCTGCTCGCCTCGCTGCGCCGCCACCTGCAACTGTCGCTGCCGTTCTACGCCAATGGTGGTGCAGGGCCATGGTGGCATGACCAGTACGCCGCCGCCCGGGCCGGTTACAATCAGACCACCGCGCTGCTCGCAAGGCTCCCCGAACCTCGCTTTGCACTTCACGGCTTCGATCTCGTCCGCCGCGAGCAGGCCGCATGAGCGAAGCGCCGAAAATCGCGCCTTGGAGCACTTACAAGCGCCTCTGGCCATGGCTGAAGCCCTACGCCCCCAGGCTGGTGCTGGTCCTCCTCGGCAGCCTCATCGCCACTGGCCTCACGCTCGCCCAACCGTGGATCTCCAAGCTGATGATCGACGAGGCGCTGCTGAAGCGCGACTGGGACATGCTGGTCAGGATCGCCGCCCTGATGACGGGCGCAACGGTCGGCGGCTTTGCCGTCAATGCTCTGGTATCCTACCGCTATGTCTCGCTCTCGGCGCAGATGCTGTTCGACATGCGCGTCGCGCTGCTGCGCCACCTCCAGCGCCTCTCCCCGCGCTTCTACGGCAGCTTCCGCCTGGGCGACCTCATGTCGCGGCTCAATTCGGACGTTTCGGATGTCCAGCGCGTCGCGGGCGACACCCTGCTCTCAGTATTGAGCAACATGCTGTTCTTCGCCGGCTCGGTCGGCATGATGCTATGGCTCGACTGGAAGCTGTTCCTCGTCGGCACGGTGCTAGTGCCGTTTGCGGTAGTGAGCTTCCTCCACTTCCAGCGCCGCATGACCGACCTCACCCAGCAGATGCGCGAACGTGGCGCCGACATCGGCTGCCTGCTTGCCGACACCATCCTCGGCATGCGCACGGTCAACGCGCTCGGCGCCGAGGATCACGAAGCCAGCCGCTTCGCCCGCGCCAACAGCGGCTTTGTCGGCACGATGCTACGCATGCAGACCACCTCGTACCTCACCGGCGCACTGCCCGGCACGATCGTGACGGCATCGAGCGCGGCGGTGATCCTCTATGGCGGCAAGCAGATCATCGACGGCACGATGACGGTGGGTGCGCTCGTCGCCTTCATCACCTACCATGGCCGCCTGCTCGCCCCGGTGCAGGCACTGATGGGCCTCACCGCCAGTCTCGCCACTGCGCGCGTGGCGCTGGCCCGCATCTTCGAACTGTTCGACACCGCGCCCGAAGTGACCGAGGCCGAAAAGCCATGGCCGCTGCCACTGGTCGCCCTCGAAATCCGCCTCGAAGGCGTGACCATGCATCACGGACGCGAGCGGGTGCTGCGCGATGCCACCCTCGCAATCCCGGCAGGCTCGCTCACCGCTATCATCGGGGCATCCGGCGCGGGCAAGTCCACGCTGGCAGACCTGCTGGTGCGCTTTCTCGATCCCGTCGCGGGCAGCGTCACCATCGACGGCACCGACTTGCGCGAGCTGTCGCTAACCGACCTGCGCGCGCGCGTCCTGCTGGTCGATCAGGCCCCGTTCCTGTTCAACGCCTCGATCGCGCAGAACATCGCCTTCGCCCGGCCCGACGCGACGTCCGATGACATTGCCGCCGCCGCCTCTGCCGCCGGACTGGACCCGCTGATCGCCCGCCTGCCCGAAGGCCTAGCCACCCGCACCGGCGAGCGCGGCCTCGCGCTTTCAGCGGGCGAGCGCCACCGCATCGCCATTGCCCGCGCCCTGCTGCGCCAGCCCGACGTCCTGATCCTCGACGAGCCCACCGCCGCACTGGATGAGGAAACCGAACGCCTCGTCGCGCTCGGCCTGCGACGCGCCCTGCCCCATGCCACGCTGATCGTGATCACGCACAAGCCAGCGCTGGCCGAGATGGCAGACCACGTGATCCGGCTCGAGAAAGGCAAGGCGCGCCGGGAACCGCAGGTCACCGCCCATGGCTAAGGTTGCTGTCATCGACAGCGGGGTCCACCCCACCCACCCGCACATCGACGCGGCACGGCTGTTGCCGGGGTGCTCGGTTCTCGCCGATGGCACGGTGTTGACTGACCCGCTCGAAACGGTCGACAAGCTTGGGCACGGCACCGCCGTCACCGCCGCAATCCAGGAGCTTGCGCCCGACGCCGAGATCCTGACCATCCGCGTCTTCCGCGATGGCCTTCGCGCCTCGGCCCGCGCACTGGCGACGGGCATCCGGCAGGCGCTCGAAGCCGAATGCGACCTGATCAACCTCAGCCTCGGCACCGCCAACCCCACCCATGCCGAGGTCTTCGCCCTGCTTGCCGAGGAAGCAGCAGACCGTGGCGCGCTGATCGTCGCTGCTTGCGAGGCCGAGGGACAGCCCTGCTGGCCGGGATGCCTGCCTCAGGTCCTCGGCGTCGGCCTCGACTGGGACCTGCCGCGCGGCCAGCCGCGCCTTTCTCCCGACCGCCTCATGGTCATCGCCTCAGGCTACCCGCGCCCGATCCCCGGCGTCGAACCTCGCCGCAACCTCTATGGCGTCAGCTTCGCCGTGGCGCAGGTAACCGGCTGGATCGCGGCACATGGGCTGCGGAGCCGGGCCGAGGTCATCGCCGCGTGCGCCGATTTGCGTACACCGCTAAGGATCGGTGCCGACTAGGCTTGCCCCATGATCCAGCAGTTGCGCGCGCCCTCGCCCCAGCAAGCCCTCGCCGAGGGCGAAGCGCTGCTCGTAACCGCGCCGCACAAGGCGCTGTCAGCTGCCGAAGCCGTGCTGCGGCAGGCACCCGGCTTTCCGCCTGCAGAATTCCTCGCCGCCCGCGCTTTGCGCAGGATGGGCAAGGGCAAGCAGGCATTGGCAAAACTCGATGCCCTCGCCAGCGGCAATGGTCGGGTCCCCGCCGTGCTGTGGGAACTGGGCCAAGCCGCTGCCGAAGCAAACGACGCCCCGCGCGCCATCGCAGCACTGCAGGCGCTCACCCAATTGCAGCCGGGCATCGCCGGCGGCTGGTTCCTCCTTGCGCGGCAGTTGCGCAAGGCGGGCCAAGCCGACGAAGCATGGCGCGCCGATCTGTCCGGCGTCCACGCATCCTCGCGCGATACTGGCCTGCTCAAGGCAGCGCTCGCCGTCCAGGACGGCGATCTCGAGAGTGCGGACCGGATGCTCGCCGAACGCCTCGCCCGCGAAGGCGACGATCCACCAGCGCTGCGCCTCCACGGTGAAATCGCCTGGCGCAAGGGCGAGATGACGCCCGCCATCGCGCGCGTCGAACAAGCCGTGACCAGCGCCCCCGGCTTCGATCTGGCGCGCGATTTCCTGATCCGCCTGCTGCTCCAGACCAATCGCTTGCCAGAAGCGCTCGATCATGCCGAAGTGCTGCAGGCCTCGCCGATCCCTTCGCCGGGGCACAAGCTGATCCTTGCCTCGGTGCTGGTGCGGCTCGGACATCAGGAACGCGCCGCGGGTCTCTATCGCGAGCTGCTCGCCGCAGACCCGGACCAGCCGCAGGTCTGGCAGAATCTCGGCCACGTGCTCAAGACGCTGGGGCAGCAGGCCGAGGCGGTCGAGGCCTATCGCGCCGCCGTCTCCCGGCAGCCTACCATGGGCGAAGCGTGGTGGAGCCTTGCCAATCTCAAGACGGTGAAGCTCGGGCCAGACGACATAGCCACAATGGAGGCCGCCCTCGCCACGCTGGGCGACGCGCAGGAAGAGCGCAAGGAGGACGTCTTCCACCTGCACTTCTCGCTCGGCAAGGCCTTCGAGGACGCGAAGGACGCCGCAGCCTCTTTCGCGCACTACGACAAGGGCAATGCCCTGCGTCGCACGATGATCCTCCACGATGCCGATACGTTCAGCGCCGAAGTGCAGGCCGCGAAGCAGACTTTCACCGCCGCCTTCATTGCCACCCTGGGCGAAGGTGGCTGCCCTGCGCCCGATCCGATCTTCGTCGTCGGCCTGCCCCGCTCAGGCTCCACGCTGGTCGAACAGATCCTGTCGAGCCATCCGATGGTCGAAGGCACGATGGAACTGCCCGAGATGATGATGATCGGCGCACGCCTGCAATCGCGGGTGGACGAGGGCGAGTTCGCCGATTTCGCCACGATGATAGCCTCGCTCACCCCGGCAGACCGGCTGCGGCTGGGCGAGGAATACATCGAGCGCACCCGCGTTCACCGCCAGACCGATCGGCCACTGTTCATCGACAAGATGCCGAACAACTGGCAGCACGTCGGCCTGATCCGCCTGATCTTGCCCAATGCCAAGGTGGTCGATGCGCGGCGCCACCCGCTATCTTGCTGCTTTTCCGGCTGGAAGCAGCATTTCGCGCGCGGGCAGACCTTCACCTATGACCTGACCGACATCGGTCGCTACTACGCCGATTACGTCAACCTGATGGCAGAGTGGGATGCGCAAGCGCCCGGCCACGTCCATCGCGTGATCTACGAGCGCATGGTCGCCGATACGGAAGCCGAAGTGCGGCGCCTGCTGAGTTACATCGGCATTCCGTTCGATCCCGCCTGTCTCGAATTCTACAAGACCGAGCGCGCCGTGCGCACGGCGAGTTCCGAGCAGGTCCGCCAGCCGATCTTCAAGGATGGGCTCGAGGCGTGGAAGCCCTACGAGCCGTGGCTTGCCCCACTCAAGGCAGCGCTGGGTCCGGTGCTGGAAAGCTATCCCGACGCGCCTGCGGGCTGATAGTCCAACCGTTGCGAATGCAGCGAGGCAATGGACCCCGGCCTTCGCCGGGGGTCCATGACGCCAGCGACGCGCACCGCATCCATCGCTCCCACGCCATATCCCACCACCCCAAAAAAGGCCCCCACGGTTTCCCGCGAGGGCCTCAGGTTCCTTACGCAGGGTAAAGTGTTTGAAACCTCAGTACTTCTGACCCCAGCGGATGCCGAAGAACTGCGGCTTGATGATGAAGGTGCGCGACGATCCCGAGCAGAAGTCGATCGAGCAGAAGGTGTTCTTGGTCAGCTGCCCGCGCTTGTCGAAAGCATTCTGGAGGAACACGTCGAGCGTCCAGCTTTCGGTCTTGATCCCGGCCGAGAAGTCGAAGCTGACAAAGCCCGGCGTGTTTCCGTACAGCGCGTTCTGGTCGACGTTGAGGTCCTGCGTCGCCCCGGTCTGGTAAAGCGCGGCACCCTGGACGTAGAAGTCCTTGTCGCCCCAATCGCCGTCATAGCGCACAGAAGTAGTGCCCTTGAACTTCGGCTGACGTGGCAGACGGGTGCCCTTGGCAGCGGCGACCGACGGGGTTTGGCCATTGGTGTTCTCGACCGGGACGCCGACAGCGCACGAGGCGAGCTGGGCGATCGTTTGTGCTTCACGATCCGCCACGAAGTTGCAGAAGTCTTCCTTGAGTTTGCCGTCGTTGAATGCGCCCGAGCTTGAGATAGTGATCCGACCGAGCTTGAGATCGGCGTCGTATTCGATTCCCTTGACCTCGGCCTTGCCGGCGTTGCCGGTATAGCCTGCACCCTGGGCACCGGCCACGACCACGCCATACTGGATGTTGTTCCACTTCTCGAGGTAGATCGCGGCATTGAAGCGGAACATGTTGTTCCAGGTGCCCTTGAAGCCCAGTTCGAAGTTGGTCAGCTCTTCCGACTTGAACGAGGGCGCAGCCACCACGACGCTTGGCAGGGTGGCGGTGGCCTTGATGCGCAAGGGCCGGTTGAAACCGCCCGGGCGGAAGCCCGTCGAGTAGTTTGCATAGAGCATCTTGTCCGGCTGGAACTGCCAGTTCAGCGCCACCTTGTGGGTTTCGCCATCTTCGCGATATCTGCCGACGCTGAGCGGATCGAGGCGGTTGATGTTGCGGCACTGCAGACGCTCTGCCGGCAGCGGCAGCGGGCAGCCCACTGCGCCGGTCGGCAGGAAGATCGACGGTGCGTTCTGCGCCGATGCCGCAACACCGCCGAACCCGGTCACGTCATAGCGCGTCCAGAAATAGCGGATGCCGCCGGTCAGTTTCAGTTCGGGGGTTATGTTGTAATGCCCTTCGGCGAAGACCGCGTAGTCCTTCCAGTGGTTGGTCTGCTCGCTCAGGTAGAAGGCATCGCGCTTCACCGCAGGTGAACCGAGCACCATCGTGCCGCCTTGGCTGACCGGAATGCCGAAGCCGGCCGGGTTGCTGTCGCCGCCACCGGACTTGGTATAGCCGACGATGTCGGCAAGACCATGGATGCCGTAGTCATTGTTGATCTCGTTGGTCTGGTGGTGGAGGAAGCCACCGATCGTCACGTCGAAAGGCCAGGACTTGGGCGTGGTCAGCCGGATTTCCTGCGTGAATTTCCGCTCGTTGCGCAGACCGCTGTAGAACTGCGTCGGGTTGATCAGGTTGGTGCATTTCAGCGTTGCGCCCGATCCGGTGCAGCCGTCCTTGCTGAAGAACTGGAGGTAGTTCTCGTAGCCCGGGCCGAAGCCGTCATAGGTTACGGTGTAGTAGGTGTAGTCGTTCAGCAGCTTGATCTGTCGCTGGTAATAGCCGGTCGCGGAAACCAGATCGAAATCACCAATGTGGCCGTGGATGCTCAGCGCGGCCTGGTAGAACCTGTCGTTCTGGCTAGTCTTGTCGTAGTCGTGGACCTCAAGGTCGCCCACGCGCGGATCGAAACCGAAGTACCCGTTGGCGATCTGCTGCTGCGCGGTGATCTGGGGCATCATGTCCCAGCCATCGAACGGCTGCCACAGCACCTGCAGGCGCCCACCGTATCCCTCGATCGTGTTGTAATCGTCCTGCGCGATCGACGAGTTGTCGAGCGTGTAGCTGGTGTTCGGGTTGTCGTCGCCCAGCGTCAGGACCGAGGGGCTGCGATCGTTGAACTTGCCGTTGTTGGGCGTGTTGTCGATGTAGCCGCCGTCACGCCGATAGAAGCCCATCGCGCGGATCGCCAGCGTGTCGGTAACGGGCACGTTGATGTAGCTCTGGTACTGGCCGCCGAAATCGCCTTTGCCGTACTTGTTGACCTCGGCATCATAGCCGAACTCGAACTTGTCGGTCGTCGGCTTCTTGGTGATGAAGCGGATCGTGCCGGCCAGCGAACCTGCACCATAAAGCGTACCCTGCGGCCCCGAAAGCGCCTCGATGCGCTCGAGGTCATAGGCCATGATGTCGGGCAGGCCGGTTCCGGTGATCGGGATATCGTCGATGTAATAGCCGACCGATTCGCGCCCGCCACCTGCCGGCACGATGCCGCGGAAATAGGGGGTGTTGCGGCCCGGGCCAATGCCGGCGAAAGTGACCGAGGGGAGCAGCGAGGCAAAATCGGTCAGGCCCTTGACCTGACGCTGGCCGAGCGTGTCGGCGCTCAGCGCCTGCATCGAGATCGGAACCTTCTGGATCGAAGTGGCCGTGCGCGTCGCCGTCACCACGATCTCGCCCAGACCCTGCTCTTCGGCGGCCTGCGGTTCGGCAGCGGGAGCGGCGGCTTCCTGCGGCTCGTCGGCTGCGCGAGCGAGCGTGGGCAGGACCATCGTGGAAAGAATGGTTGAAACGCCCAAAGCCCGCATGGCTTTCGATTTGAACCCGATCTGCTTCTTCATCTCGTCAACCCCCTGTTATGGCTCGGCCGGACAGGTCTGACCCGGCCCTCGCTTCTCCCCGTGCATCCATCCCCAATGTCATTGCGCATCCTCGCCGCATTGCACCGCAACATGGCCAGGCCGCCGCGCGAACGGCCCAGATGAAAAGGCAAAGCATTCCCGTCGGCCGCAGACTGCAGTGTCTCCAGCCCCGTCGCGTCAATGCGACAGACATCAGGTTGTCAGCAATTCCCCTTCGACCGGCGCGGCCTTTTGGCCATTCCATGACGCCTGTCCGGGATTGATAATGCTGCACAGCAACATGGAGTCAACGCCCTTTTGGGCAGGCGCCACACCCTTTTCATCCACCCCCGCCAAAACCATCGGCGGACAAAAGAAAGCGGCGCCCGGACCGAACCGGACGCCGCTTTGGCTGGTGCAGGATAGGGGCTTACCAGGTGCCGGTGTTCGGCATGCTGGCCCAGGGCTCCTGGGGCGGGAGATGACCCTCCTGAAGCAGTTCGATCGAAATGCCGTCGGGCGACTTCACGAAAGCCATGTGCCCGTCGCGCGGGGGGCGATGCACGATGTGGCCTGCGTCCATGATGCGCTGGCAGGTCTCGTAGATATTGTCGACGCGATAGGCGAGGTGGCCGAAATTGCGCCCGCCGTCATAGACTTCGGCTGGAGATCCATCCTCGGGCGGCCAATTGTAGGTCAGTTCCACTTCGGCCACGCCCTCCTGGCCTGGTGCGGCCAGAAAGATCAGTGTGAAGCGGCCCTGCTCGCTCGAGAAGCGGCGCGTCTCCTTGAGACCGATCAGTTCGAAAAAGGCGATCGTCGCGTCCGGGTCGGTCACGCGGATCATGGTATGGAGAAACTTGGTCACGGCTAGGCATTCCGTTCAAAAACAGTTCATCGATAGAATCGCACAACTTGTCGCAGGCACACAAGCCCGGGAGGTGGCGATGCAGGGTGAAGATAGCGACGACAGGATCGAAACCCAAGGACCGCGCGCGCGCATCCTGCCACAGGGCGCAATGGCGCTCCTGCCGGTCGCAATCCTCGCAGCGGGACTGGTCGTCGGTGGCTGGTTCATCGGCGATGGTTTCCGCCGCGCCAAGGTCGCTGATCGCTCTGTCACCGTGCGCGGGCTCGCCGAGCGCGAGGTGACCGCCGATCTTGCCACCTGGACCCTGGCCTATTCCGCCACCGCGCCCGACCTTGCCAGCGCACAGGCCAGCGTCGACCGCGACAGCCAGTCGATCCGGGCCTTCTTCGGCGAGCTCGGCTTTCCCGCAGAAGCGCTGCAGCCGACCGGGGTCAACGTCCAGACCATGACCAGCGACGGTGTCGTCAGCTTCTCGGTCCGCCAGCGCATGACCTTGCGCACCACCGACATCGCCCGTGCGCAGCGGGCAGTGAAGCGCCAGTTCGATCTGGTCCGGCGCGGCGTGATGCTCGAGGAAGGCTCAGGGATGGCCTATACCTTCACGCGCCTCAACGCGATCAAGCCGGAGATGGTCGCTGCCGCCACCAAGGACGCACGCGCCGCCGCCGAACAGTTCGCGCGTGACAGTGGCGCTTCGGTCGACGGCATCAAGACCGCGAGCCAAGGCTATTTCGAGATCACCGCGCGCGATGGCGATGGCGGGGGTTGGGGCGTCTCGGACACGCCCTACAAGAAGGTCCGGGTGGTCACGACGATCGACTTCTACTTGCGCTGAAACTGCTCGGAGTGCGGGCTTGTCCCGAGGCCCTCGGTATCGAGCGGTCGGCAAAGGTGTTGCATGAGGCACATCTCGGCCCCATATCGCGCGTTAACGAGGGTCCATGTTCAACAAGCTTCGCTCGCTGTTTTCTTCTGCTGCCGTAGAACCCGCGCAACCCGAGGCATCGCTGCCCCAGGGTCAGCGGATCTATGCAATCGGCGATATCCACGGTCGGCTCGACCTGTTCGAGCAACTGCTTGCCCGCATCGATGAGGATGATTCCTCGCGCGGACCCGCGGACACGACATTGATCCTGCTCGGCGATCTGGTCGATCGCGGGCCGGACAGCCGCGGCGTGATCGAACGCGCGATGCAACTGAAGGCCTCGCGCAAGGTCCGCATCCTCGCCGGCAATCACGAGGAAATGATGTTGGGGGGCCTGCGTGACGAGGAGATAATGCGCCATTTCCTCCGGCATGGTGGCCGCGAAACGCTGTTCAGCTATGGGCTTTGCGCCGAGGAATACAGCGGGGGCAATGTCAGGGAAATCTTCGACCGAGCGAACCAGTTGGTGCCGCCCGAACACATCGCCTTCATGGAGGCGATGGAAGACCAGATCGTCGTCGGCGATTACCTGTTCGTCCACGCCGGAATCCGCCCCGGCGTGCCGCTCGAACGGCAGATGCCGTCGGACCTGCGCTGGATTCGCCGCGAATTCCTCGATCACGCCGAACCGCACGGGCATCTCGTCGTGCATGGCCACACCATCACCGACGAGCCGGTCCTGAGGCACAACCGCATCGGCATAGACACCGGCGCTTTCGCCTCGGGCAAGCTCACCGCATTGGGTTGCGAAGGCGATCAGCGCTGGCTGCTGACCGCTTTCATCGCGCCACAGGAACGCGAAGCCGCCTGAGTCGTTGAGGCATGGCACTTCGCTGCGATGCAACAATTTTTGTTATGTGTTGCAACATAGCCACGCCTTCGGAAAAGTAGCTTGAAACCGGCGATCTGCGCAATCTTTGGATATGCGCAGGCAACCTTCGCGACAGTTTTTTACGCAGTCGCAAACAAAGCCGCCGCACTGTCGTAACCTCGTCATTATAGTGTCACCTGAGACCGGTTTGGAGCCATCGCAAGGGCCGCTAAGGCCGCTCGCGAAGGTTCGGCGCACCGGGTGATTCCCGCTCCGGCCTAAGCATACGGCGGGGAATCAACCACGCCACAAACCGCGCCACACGGCGCCATGTAACGGGGTCAGATAACGCAGATGAAGTTCCTGGTCGCAGCGTCGACCATTGCTCTCGGTAGCGTCGCAATGGCCGGCGCAGCCCACGCCCAGTCGACCGGCTCGGTCGACTTCGAACAACCGATCATCGTCACGGGCACCGCAGCCAAGTCGGTCGCAGGCGTCGAAACGCCGAACACGACCCGCGCCAAGCAGGTGCTCGACCAGGCCATCATCAGCCGCCAGGCTCCCGGCCAGTCGATCAACGACATCATCAACCTCGTGCCGGGCGTCAGCTTCCAGAACAACGACCCGTTCGGTTCGGCCGGCGGCACGCTCACCATCCGTGGCTTCGATTCCAGCCGCATCTCGCAGACCTTCGACGGCCTGCCGCTGAACGACACCGGCAACTATGCGCTCTATTCGAACCAGCAGCTTGATCCCGAGCTGATCGAGCAGGTCAACGTCAACCTCGGCTCGACCGATGTCGACAGCCCGACTGCTGCCGCTTCGGGTTCGACCGTGAACTACCGCACCCGCAAGCCGACCGAAGACTTCGGCGTGCGCATGGTCGGTTCGGCCGGCCGCTTCGATTTCATGCGCGTGTTCGGCTCGATCGACACCGGCAACCTCAACGCCTCGGGCCTGCGCGCGTTCATCGCCGCCAGCTCTGCCACCAACGACACGATCTTCGGCGGCATCGGAGAGATCAACAAGAAGCAGATCAACGCCCGCATCTTCCAGCCGCTGGGCGACAACGGCGACTTCATCTCGATCGCCGGTCACTACAACCGCAACCGCAACAACTTTTTCGGTTCGGTGAACCTGCGCAGCGACACATTCCCCGACACCAAGGCCGAGCGTGACATCCAGACCGCGCGCTGCACCGTGCCCGCTGGCGTCGCTGGCGTTGCCGATGCTGCCACGAGCTGCGGTTCGGCCTTCGACTACCGCTACAACCCCTCGAACACCGGCAACATCCGGATCAATTCGCGCTTCACGCTGGCCGACGGCCTCGTGCTGACCGTCGATCCCAGCATCCAGTACACCAAGGCCAACGGCGGCGGCACGCTGATTGCCAGCGAAGGCCTCACCCCGCAAGGCCTTTCAGGCTTCATCCAGGGCTCCAGTTCGAACCCGAACTACTTCGCCGGGGTCGACATCAACGGCGACGGTGACATCCTCGATCGCGTCCGCGTCCACAGCCCCAGCCAGACCCAGACCTGGCGCCTCGGCGTCATCTCGTCGCTGCGTTACGATATCGACGACAACAACACCGTCCGCCTTGCCTATTCGTACGATCGCGGCCGTCACCGGCAGACGGGTGAAGCGGGTCTGCTCGCCCAGAACGGCTTCGGCGCCGATTACTTCCCGGTCGACAACCCGATCCTCGCCAAGGACGGTTCGAGCCTGCAGAAGCGCAACCGCCTGTCCTATGCCATCCTGCATCAGGTTTCGGGCGAATACCGCGGCGACTTCAAGGATCTGACGGTCACCGCCGGCGTGCGCATGCCGTTCTTCCGCCGCAACCTGACCAACTACTGCTTTGCCACTTCGGCAAGCGGCAACGTCGCCTGCTTCGGCACCGATGCAGCCAACGCCACGTATGACGCGGCAACCACCTTCCAGGGTCCGCAGCAGCGCATCTTCAACTATTCGAAGCCGCTGCCGACCGCCGGCTTCACGTACCGCATCGGTGCCAGCGCCAGCGTGTTCGGCAACTACTCGAAGGGTCTGCAGGTGCCGGGTACGGACAACCTCTACCAGTCGTTCTTCTACGCTCCGGATCGTGCTGAAGCGAAGCCCGCACCCGAAACCTCGCACAACTTCGACCTCGGCTTCCGCGTCCGTTCGGGCCGGGTGCAGGCGCAGGCTTCGGGCTGGTGGACGATCTACAACAACCGTCTGGCCTCGGCCTACGACGTCGATCTCGACGCGACGATCTATCGCAACCTCGGCCGCGTGGACAAGTACGGCATCGATGGCTCGATCTCGTTCATGCCGATCGACCAGTTCAGCCTCTACCTGTTTGGCTCTTACCTGAAGTCGAAGATCAAGAACAACGTGGTCACGGGCGAGACGATCTCGAACGGCCAGACCGTTCCGGTCTTCGCCCAGACTGCTGGAAAGCGTGAAGGCGGCGCTCCGGTCTACACCTTCGGCGCCCGCGCCCAGGGTGAAATCGGCCCGGTCTCGCTCGGCGTCCAGGCCAAGCGCACCGGTCCGCGCTACGTCAACGACCAGAACCTGCCGATCACCTCGGGCGGTTCGGTGGTCTATCCGAACAAGACCCCGGCCTACACGCTGGTCGATCTCGACGCCAAGGTCAGCCTCGAGTTCCTCGGCCTGAATGACAAGACGTTCTTCCAGCTGAATGTCCTCAACGTGTTCGACGAAGTCTACGTCGGCGGCTTCAGCGGCACCGCAACCTCGACCACCAGCGTGCCCTTCGCCCAGATCGGCGCACCGCGCACGGTGATCGGCTCGATCAGCGTCGGCTTCTGATAAGCGTGAACGGTTGAACAAAACGGCGCGGGGTGGGGAAACTCACTCCGCGCCGTTTTGTTTCAGGCCGGCTTTGCTGCGCTGAGCCCAGGGGCTGCAGTCACCGCCAACGGTTCAAAATCTGCCGTTCCGGACGCGACGCCACCCCGGTCATTCGGGGATTTGTTTACCTCGGTTCGAAGGGTGGTCCTTCGCCGCGTTGGAACCTAATCTCCTGAAGAGCGGGAGGTAAGAAGCCCGAAATATCCGCCGTCATCAGCACGCCCATGTCTCGCCATGCAAACGACAGGGCTTCGGCGGCCCGCTGCTGCAACATTGCGCTTTCATTGCTGTCCCGTGCGGTGGCCAGCAGGGCGGCCCGTCCCTCCTCCAGTCCGCCAATCATCAGTGCAGCGTAGTCGCGCTCCCATTCCTCCGAGGCGGGGTCGAGATAGATCGCTAAGGCATCCGTTGGCGATTTAGGAACTGGCTGCATCGCGACATGCTCCCGGGCGAGGGTAGTTCACTCCCTCGCCAGCGATCTCATATCGAAGCCAAGGGTAAATGACTGCTTTCCACCCCAAAGCAGCCATTCGCGTTACCGCACTGATGCACTGGAACGGACGCGGCTTAATAGGCGAAACCAACCGCCCCGCTCAGCCCACCCCTCACCGATAAACACACGCATCCAGCGCCTCGTTCTTAACCACGCTCACCTGGCGGGCGATCGAATTGCCATGGCGGCGGGTGAAGCCGCCCGCGCCGTTGACTTCGCGCTCCTTGGGCAAAGGCAGCACGGCGGCGATGCGCGCGGCTTCGACCGGGCTGAGCTTGCGCGCGCTCTTGCCATAATACCGCTGGGCACCTGCCTCGACGCCATAGGTCCCGATTCCGGTCTCGGCGACGTTGAGGTAGACTTCCATGATCCGGCGCTTGCCCCAGATCGTCTCGATCAGCACGGTGTACCAGGCCTCCAGACCTTTGCGGAAATAGCCGCCGCCCTGCCACAGGAACACGTTCTTGGCGGTCTGCTGGCTGATCGTCGAGCCGCCCCGGATGCGCCCGCCCTTCTGGTTGCGGCGGAAGGCCTCCATCATCGCTTCCTGATCGAAGCCGTTGTGCTGGCAGAACTTGCCGTCCTCGCCCGAAATCACCGCCGCCACCATGTCACGGTCGATGTCACCAAGCGGAGTCCAGTCCTTGGTGATGGAATGATCGTCCATCAGCATGGTCAGCGTGATCGGCACCGGCACGAACTTGTAGATCACCACCTGAACCACCGAGATGAACAGGAAGGCGGCAATCAGCCGGGCCAGAACCCAGCCAATGCGCCCGATGATTCCGGAGCGTCGGCCGGGCGTGGTGCGGGGGTTCTTCAGGTCCTCGAGCATGTCCCCAGCCTATCCGCGCCGCACCCGATCTGGCAACGCTTTCGCTGATCGGATCGTCAACTGCTCTGCGAATAACGATGCAGCCGGTCGGCCAGCCGCGCCACCGATGGCACGACGATGCGCCGTCCTTCGCGCGTGACGAGGCCTTCCTTGATCAGCAGCGAGAATTCGCGCGTCACGGTTTCGCGGTTCGTGCCGATGCGGGCGGCAAGTTCGGCCTGGGTCGGAATGCGATTGATCGTGGCGGCGCCGGACTGGTCCGGCTCACCCGCCAGCCGCAGCAATTCTGCCTGAAGGCGCGGCCCGACGCCCATCGTCGAAAGCTCGTAGATGCGGTTGGTCAGGTAGCGGACCTGGTGCGAGAGATACCGCGCCAGCCACAGCGACAGGACCGGCTCCACGCCCAGCAGGCCGGCAAAGGTCGGCCCGGGAATGACCAGCAGCGTGCTGTTCTCTACCGCGACCACGTCGGCCGAGCGCGGCTCCCCGTCGATCGCGGCCAGTTCCCCGAACATTTCCCGCGGACCGATGGCGCGAAGCACGGTTTCGCGGCCCTGCGCGGAGACGAGCGAGACACTGACGCTGCCTTCCAGAACGACGTAGACGTCGTTCGCAGGTAGTCCCACCGCGAGCAGCACCTGCCCCTTGCGCACGCGCATCTGCCGCCCGTGAAGAGCAAGAACTGCCTGGACATCATCCGGCACCTTTAGGATCGAACTGGACATTGATATCACCGTTCCCGCGGCATCTCACGGCCGAGGCTTAGTGAATGTGCGCCAAATCACAAGGGGCCGGTGCGCTGGCCAACGGACGCCTCACGCGGGCGGGCGGCATATAGAGCGGCCCGACACTCCGACCGTTTCCGGCCTGATTGCCGGTCACGAACCATCGAGGCCAATGCAGCGCTATCTCATCTGGAAGTCCGGCCCCGGCCCCCTGCAGGTCGAATTCCGGCGCGTGGGCGAGGCGATCCTGCGCCCGTCGCTGCAGATCGTGACGCCAACCGGTTCAGACCCCCTGCCTCGGCAGGACGATTGCGATGTCGCACGCTTCTCGCTTTCGGACGGGGATGTCGAGCGCGTGCTTGCGGCACGGGGTGGACTGCGCCCGCCCTGCCTGATGCTGCAATGCGATGCCTTCCTGGGGCTGGCGTGCGACCAGCGGCGCTGGGGCTGGTCGATCCGCGTCTCGCGTGAGGGCGAGGCCCTGCCATGCTACGACCTTGACGGCACGCCGCTGCCGCTGCGCCGCGATGGCTTTACCCGGGCGCAACTGCAACGCATCCCCGAACGCTCGGGAATGGCGCGCAGCCATCAGATCATCGGCCTGTCATGATCGGCAGTGCGAAAGCACATGCCGAACGCCTCTGCCGATTCTCGTTGCGATTCAGGCAACAAACTGAATATCTGCCATTGTCAGTCGGTTCGGCGCGGGATTCGACCGGACTGTCATGGGGGCGAAAGACGACAGGGTGCGGGCCGAGGGACTCGATACTGCCACCGGACAACCGGTGCAGCCGATTGCCGGGGAAGCGAACGGGCGGGCGCCTGCGCTGTCCGGTGATGTCGAGGCCGTGCGCTTTGCGACCGTGCTCTTCGCCGATGTCGTCGGCTCCACCCGGCTTATCTCCGTGCTCGATCCGGAAGACGCCCGCGACGTTCTCGACAGCACGATCACGCTCATCCGCAACGCCATCCACGATTTCGACGGCATGGTCGTGCGCGTGCAGGGCGATGGCGTGATGGCCGTGTTCGGCGTGCATCCGGCAGTGGAGGACCACCCCTTGCGCGCCGCGCTTGCCGCACGGGCCATTGTCGAGCGCATGCGCACCGGGCCATCGGGCATTCTCCCGGCACCGCGCGCGCGCGTCGGCCTCCATTCCGGGCCGATCCTGCTACGCCGCCAGGACAACGATTTCGGCAGCATCCTCGATGTCGTGGGCCATGCCACGCACGTTGCCGGGCAGATCGAAAAGCTCTCGCCACCGGCAAGCGTGGCAATCTCGGCCACCACCGTTTCGCTTATTGCCGAATCGTGCCAGTTGCAGCCGCTCGGCACGATCACCAGCGAGATCGACCAGCGCGGCGAAGCGGTCTTCGAACTCACCGCCATCGACCTTGAAGGTGCCGATCGCATTCCCGTGAAGGGCAACGCCACAAGCCCCCTGATCGGCCGCGATGTCCAGCTCGACGCGGTCAAGGCACTGGTTTCGGGCGAGCCTGGCGCCGCCTTGTGCATCGTTGGCGAAGCCGGCATGGGCAAGAGCCGCCTGCTTCTGGAAGGCGCGCGCCTTTCGGCCGGCTTTGGCGTGACAACGCTGGTGGTCCGGGGCAACGCCCTGCTTGCGCCGGTCCCGTTCGGCTGCCTTTCCGGCCCTGTCCGCCATCTGGTGGAACTGTTGCAGCCCCTGCTGGCCGACGTGGCATCCGCAGCAGCGCTGACCGCAGACCAGGCCGAATGCCTGCAGGGCCTCATCGACAACGGCCAGACGTGGCTTGCCCATCTCGCTCCGGGCGACCGCAACCGTATCGCTACCCAGACCATTCTCCGCCTGTTTCAGCTGGCCGTAGTCCACGTCCCGCTGCTGCTGCTGGTAGACGATGGCCAATATCTCGATCGCGAAACCCTCTCGGTGCTCACCGGCATCAGGGAAGGCCGCATCATGACGATGCTTCTGGCCGCGCGGCCGGAAGCGCGCACCAGCCTCGCCCAATGCTGCGATCAGGTGATCGACCTCGATCCGCTCGGCCCCCGAGCCGCGCGCAGCCTTGTCGCGATGATCAATCGCTTCGCTCCGCTTGACGAAGCCACCATCGAGCGGATTCTCGACCGTGCGCAGGGCCTGCCTCTCGCACTGCAGGAATTCGCGGTCAGCGCGCAGGGAGAGGACGGCACCGAGCCAGCCGAACTGTCGGCACGCATTCCGGCACGGCTCGATGCCCTGCTCGGCGCCCGGCTCGCGGCGCTTGACGACGATTCGACACGCCTGTGCCAGTTCTGCGCAGCGCTTGGCCCCATCTTCCCGGTGAGCCGCCTGCAGCAAGGCGCCGCACTCGTCTGCCGCAATCCTTCCAGCGCCATCGCGCGGCTGGTAGAAGCGCGGGTGGTGGAATTCGCCGTGGCCAACCAGGCGCGGTTCACCCACCAGCTGGTCCAGGAAGCGGCCTATCGCACCATGCCCCGGCGGCGGCGGACCGCGATGCATGCCGAGGCGCTCGAACTTCTCGCCACGCAGGCCTCGTCATCGCAGGAGGCCGAGGTCGCCAGCCATGCCGAACTTGCGACCCACGCCGAAAAGGCCGGCCTGCCGCAGCGCGCACTCGGGCATCTCTGGGATGCCTGCCAGCAGGCATTGAGCCTCGCGGCGATCGATTCGGTGCGCCAGCTTTACCTGCGCGCGCGCGAAATGGCAGCACGCCTCGAACCCGCCGCTGCCGCATCGGAACGGGCGCGCTTCTCGCTGCTGGCCTTCGATACGCTGCAGCAGCTGTCGCAAGAGCAGATCACGCGCGAGGACATGGCGCTCCTGGCCGAAGGCACCGTCGACATGGGCCCGGGCATCCGCACCGTCGCACGGATCAACATGGCGCTGCTTGACTGGATCGATGGCGCTCCGCTTCAGGGCGAAGCCTGGCTCGCCCGCGCCGAGGCCGATCTCGATGCGCACGACAGCTTGCCACGCCGGACTTATGCCGATCTCGTCGCGGCCTATCTCGCCTTCTCGCAAGCCCGTCCGCGTGCTGCAATCGCGCGCATCGAACGTCTGGGAAACAGGCTGGACGATGGACAGCGCGGATCGACCTTCGGTGCAGTCGTGGTCATTCCCCACGTGCTCGCCCGCGCTTTCGGCGCGTGGTATCTCACCGATCTGGGGGATATCGCAAAGGCACGTTCGTGGGTGGCCGAAGCGCTCAATCTTTCGCGCCGCTATGCGCACGCCTATTCGCAATTGCTCGCCGATCTCGCCCATGGCTACCTGCACTACCGCGAGGGCAGGTTCGAGCGGGCACTTGGCATACTGCGCGGCGCCTACGCCGATTGCCTGCACCATCATTTCCTCGGCTTCGAGCCGGCCAGTGCAAGCTGGCTTGCCCTGACCCTGATCGAACTGGGCCAGCTGCGCGAAGCCGAAGCCGTTCTGTCAGAGCCGGTCGCCCGGGGCCACTTCCGGCATGTCCGCACCTCTGCGACCTACTACCTGCACGAGGCCCGCGCCCGCCTTGCCCTGGCGCAGGGCAAGGTGGTGCAGGCCGCCGACCTTGCCGCCGAAGCGCTCGAACACTGCCGTTCGTGCGGAGAAGCGATGCACGAATTGCACGCACTGGTGCTGTGCCGCGAGGTTGAGGCGCAGACCGGGATGGCAGTGTGGGGCGCGCAGGATGTGCCGACGGCTGACCTCGTCCGCAGGATCGACGAACTAGGCCTCGCTTGCCTGCAACGCCGGCTCGTCGCCATCGAGGATCGCATCGCATGAACCAGCAGGCCGTGCTTGCTGCAGCGTCAGCCCGCCTGTTCCAGCCGGGCGCGCCAGCGCTGCTCCGCTGCGCCGAACTGGACAAGGGTGGCGTTCGGGTCTTTGCCGCCGCAAGGCACGAGGTGGTCAGCGCAGTGTTGAGCGAGGAAGACACCTTCTCGCTGCAGCAGTACGATGACCTGCTCGAACAGGTCGTGCCCGGCACGCGCTATCTGGTGGGTGAGAACGACGGCAACCGGCAGGTGCGCCTTCGCCAGCTCCATGCCGCGCAAAGCTGGCTCAATGCCCGCATTCCCGGCGTGGACCCAAGCGTTCCGCCCAATCTGGACCCGGGCTTCCGCGGCTGGATCGCTGCCATGGCACGCAAGGAGGCGTCGGACATTCTCGACGTCCTGCAGCGACGTGCGCAGACCGGCGAGACCATCAATTTCGTCCGGGAATATGCCTTCCTGCTCTCCTACCGCATGGCGCGGCGGGTTCTGGGCGTGCCTGCGCCGGAAAAGGTGCCGTGGCCGGTGCCGCTCCTGCTGTTTGCGCGGAACCTGACGAGACCCGGCCCCGCTCTGCGCCGAAAGGACGAACTGGGCGACGCGCTGAGCGCCCTGTTCCTGCAAGTGCCGCTGTTCGGCCATGTCTTCGGGACCATCATCGCCAGCACCGGCGCAGTTCCATGGCTCGCCGGAAAGACCGCCAGCGTCGGGCTCGCCGTCATCGACGATGCGCTCGACATGCCCGAAGTCGCGCCCGAAACCAGCCTGCTCAGCGCACTTGTCGCGGTGCAGCCGCAATTCCCCGATGTTGCAGACTACCGCCTGCAGGCACGCAGCGTCCTGTTCGAACTGACCGGCGCGCTTGTGCTGATCGTCGGCAAGGTCCTTTCGGAAGTGGCCGCTTTCAGCGCTTCGGAGCGCGGGCGCGAAGCAGGCATCCCTTGGCCTGCGCTGGTGCAACGCCTGCGCGATCCCGCGCTTGAGCCAAAAGCGCGCGACGCAACCGTCGCCGAAATGCTGCGCCTGGCAGATACCAGCCAACTCGTTCGCCGGGTCCGTCGCGATTGCATCTGGCGCGGCGAGCAATTGAAGGCTGGTGACCGCATCGTCGCTCTGGTCGGCGCTGCGGCGCATGACGATGCCGCCTTCCCGCAAGCGGACCGTTTCGCGCCCGATCCCGCCCGTCCCTACATCACCTCCGGCCCGCTGCAGGGTCCGCACGTCTGCTATGGCCGCGGCATCGCCTGGACGATCATTGCCGAGGCCATCGCCGCCACCGCAGGGCGGATCGAACCCGCCCCAAACGCCAGCCTTGGCACCTTCCTCGGCCTGCCGGACGATCTGCGCTTCACCGCCATCCGCCAGTAAACACAAAGGAACCAACCTTTGAGCGTCACTCAGGACTTCGTCACCGTTGCCATCCCCTTCGGAGACAAGTCCGAATGGTGCGACGTGGGCGACATCGAGCGCGAGATCGGCGAACTCGGCAATCCGGCGAACGAAGCCATGGCCAGCGCCCTGCGCCAGACCGGCGTGGTCCATTTCGCCAGCATCCATGCCATCCCGCCCGAAGCACCGGGAAAGCGGGCACATCTGGTGCTCGAGGCTACCGTCGACGGCGACGCCGGACGCGCGCTTGACCTGATCGCCGAGCATACCGGCCCCTTGCTGCTCCCGGTGCTCAAGCTGACCATCGGCATCGGCGCGGTCGGCGAAGTCCTGCCGCTGCTGCGCCGCCATGCCTACGGCATCAACCCCGCCGTGTTCCGCGTACCATGGATCGACCGCCGCCTGACCGGCCTGCCCTTCGTCGGTCTGCCGGGCCTTGGCGTGCGCACCATCGACGAGAATCGCGCGATCGTCGCCAAGGCACGGTCAATCATCGCGCGCGAGCGTGCCCGCTCCTCGCTCCACGGCCCGCAAAGCCTGTTCCGCGTTGTCGCGACAGAGCTGAAAGACGATCTCGCCAGGCTGGACGACCGCAAGCCACCCAAGCTCGCCTTCTGCGAGCGCGCCGATGCGCCGTGGCTCGATTTCGCCCGATCACGCTGGACGCTGGGCTGGATCGGCAAGGGGCTTGCCAATGCACAGGGCCTGATCTGGCCACTGCTGGCGATCGGCTATGTCCTTGCGCTCCTCCTCGGGCTGGCTGGCGGCGCGACCGGATTTGCGCTGTTCAAGGGTGCCGTTTTCCCCGCCGTGGTCATCGCGCTGCTGATTGTCGCCGCCGTGGCGTGGGCCTTGCGCCGCGACGAACTCGCCAACACGCCAGTGGATCGCACACCCTCTGCCGCCGCGCTCGGCGACATGATGGCGCGCGAGAACGCGCCCGGCGTCATCCCCAACCACATGGTCAGCGTCACCACGCTGCGCCGCGCGTGGGTGCGCCGCTGGACCCTGCCGCTTGCCTTCACTGCCGTCGCCATCATGGCCAGGATCGGGGTGATGCGAAAAGGCTTCCTCGCCACCATCGGCACGATCCACGCCGCGCGCTGGGTCGTCCTACCCGGCACCCGCCAACTCGTGTTCTTCTCGAACTACGATGGCAGCTGGGAAAGCTATCTCGAAGACTTCATCACCAAGGCCTCCGAAGGCGTCACCGCCGTGTGGAGCAACGCGGAGGGCTTCCCCGCCACGCGCCTGCTCTTCTTCAAGGGCGCCGAGGATGGCGACCGGATGAAGCGCTATGCGCGCTGCTCGATGCGCCCCACCCCGTTCTGGTTTGCCGCGCACCCCGATCTTTCGACCACCGCCATGCGCAAGCACGCGCTGATCGTCAGCGGGTTGCTCTGCAAGGACCGCCTCGAAGCCAATCCCTCCGACGCCGAAGCCTGGCTCGACCTG
This sequence comes from Novosphingobium sp. CCH12-A3, assembly GCF_001556015.1. Taxonomy (NCBI): domain Bacteria; kingdom Pseudomonadati; phylum Pseudomonadota; class Alphaproteobacteria; order Sphingomonadales; family Sphingomonadaceae; genus Novosphingobium; species Novosphingobium sp. CCH12-A3. The sequence goes on from NZ_LSIA01000279.1 coordinate 28,879, forward strand.
TTCGGCTCGATTCCCCGGCCCGATTACGGATTGCAGTACGAGGAGATCCAGACGCTGATGTTCGGCGGTTTGAAGCGCCACCCGCACAGCCGCGTCGTCGCCCTCAACTTCGGAGAGCCAAAACGCGAAGGCAGCGCCCATCCCTATGCCCACGTGCAGAAGTGGCTCGCAGGCCTGATTGCCGAGGATCTCGTCTCGTTCGGTGACAAGCCGCCGCAGGACTTCGTCTGCAACATCGCCTTCTCCGCCGCCGGCCTGCGCCTGCTTGGGCTGGACAAGGAACTGGCGCTCGAAGGTCCCGGCACGCAGCAGGGATTCCCGCCGGCCTTCTCGCTCGGCATGGCCCACGCCAGCCGCAAGCGCGCGCTGGGCGATCCCGAGCAGCTCGAATGGTGCGACGACGTTACCCACGTCGTCCTGCTGCTCTACGCCAAGGACGAACTCGCTGCGCAGAAGTTCGCGCAGATCGTCAGCGATGCAGCGAGGATAGGCATCACCGAGAAAGCCTCGATCCGCACCGGCCTGAAAGCCTTTGATCTCGAACGCTTCAAGGAGGCATGGAGAACCAGCGACGACAGCGTTTCCAAGCCGGCCGAGGGCGCGGAATTCGTCCATGCCCAGTCTAGCAACGACGATCTCTCCGAAGAACCCTTCGGTTTCGTCGATGGCGTCTCGCAACCACTGGTGCGCGGCTTCCCCGGCCGCCACGGCGCCCCCGATCCGGTCCACGGTGTCGAGCCCGGCGAGTTCATCCTCGGCTACACCGACAACCGCGGCTACTACCCGCCTTCCCCGCTGGTCGAGCGCCGCATGGACAGCCTGGGCATGTTGCCCGAAGTCCTCCTGCCCTCGCCCCCGCCCGACCAGCCGACACAGTACCCCGATTTCGCCGATCAGGGCGCCCGCGCGCGCGATTTCGGCCGCAACGGTAGCTATCTGGTGATCCGCCAGCTGGCGCAGGACGTCGAGGGTTTTCGCAAGCAGCTCGATGAAAAGGCGCACGAGATCTGCCGGCAGCCCGATGTCATCAACCCGCATAACGGCAACATCCACCGCACACGCGAATGGATCGCTGCCAAGATGCTCGGCCGCTGGCGTGATGGCTCGGCGCTGATCGACAATCCCTTCCACCCGGCAATGAAGAGCGGGGTGGACGCGATGCGGAAGAACGATTTCCTCTACAAGGACGCCGATCCGCAAGGGCTGCGCTGCCCCTTCGGCAGCCACGTCCGGCGCACCTTCCCGCGCGACAGCCTCGCCCCGACCGAGCCGGTGGAGCTGTCAGTCAGCAACCGCCACCGCCTGCTCCGCCGAGGCCGCCCCTATCTCGATCAGGACGGCGACACCGCCCGCGGCACGCTGTTCATGGCCTTCAACGCCGATCTCGAACGCCAGTTCGAATTCGTCCAGCAGACCTGGCTCGCCTCGCCCACCTTCCACGGCCTCGAATGCGAACCCGATCCCTTCGCCATGCACAAGGGCCCGACCGAAACCGCCGACCAGCGCTTCACCATCCTCGGCCGCAACGCCCCGCTCGAGCTATGCCCCGTCCAGCGCTACGTCACCCTGCGCGGCGGCGGCTACTTCTTCCTCCCCAGCCGCCACGCCCTGTGGTTCCTTGCGGGCGCGGCGCTGGATACGGACCGGCTGCATATGTCGTGAGCCCCCCGGCCCCACCCTCCGCTCGTCCTGAGCCTGTAGAAGGACGCTGGGCCAAGCAGCATGCTTCGAAAAAGCTCAGCACGAGCAGACAGGGGAACCAGAAGCACAAACAAAAACGGCCGGGCTCACCACCCGGCCGCTTCGTATGACTCATGCGACCCGCGTCAGGCCGGCAGCAGCTTGCGCTCCACCGCGATCCGCTGGATCGCCTTCTGCAGCTTCTCGAACGCGCGCACCTCGATCTGGCGGACGCGCTCGCGGCTGACGTTGTAGACTTGGCTAAGCTCTTCCAGCGTTTTCGGCTCATCGACCAGACGGCGATCCGTCAGGATGTGCCGCTCACGCTCGTTCAGGCTGTCCATCGCCTCGACCAGCAGCTGGTGGCGATAGCTAGCCTCCTCGGCGTCGGCCACGGTCTCGTCCTGCAGCGGGCGGTCGTCGGTCAGCCAGTCCTGCCACGAACCCTCGCCGTCCTCGCGCATCGAGACGTTGAGCGAGGCATCGCCACCCAACATCATGCGCCGGTTCATGTTGACCACTTCCTGCTCGGGCACGCCGAGGTCGGTCGCGATCTTGCGCACGTCGTCAGGATGCAGGTCAGAATCCTCGAACGCCTCGAGGTTCTTCTTCATCCGGCGAAGGTTGAAAAACAGCTTCTTCTGCGCCGCCGTGGTGCCCATCTTGACCAGGCTCCACGAGCGCAGGATGAATTCCTGCATCGAAGCCTTGATCCACCACATCGCGTAGGTGGCCAGACGGAAGCCCCGGTCGGGCTCGAACTTCTTCACGCCCTGCATCAGGCCGATGTTGCCTTCGGAGATCAGCTCGCTGACCGGCAGGCCATAGCCGCGATAGCCCATGGCGATCTTCGCCACGAGACGCAGGTGGCTCGTCACCAGCTGGGCGGCGGCTTCGGGATCCTGGTGTTCCTGGAAACGCTTGGCGAGCATGTATTCCTGCTCAGCCGTAAGCACGGGGAACTTGCGGATTTCCGAGAGATAGCGGTTGAGGCTGGCTTCCCCGCCAAGGGCAGGTACTGTCACAGCGTTTCTTTCCTCACTCACCTGAACACGTCCTTTCTTCGCGTCGGTTCCCAATTGACGGCCCCCTGATGGGCGACCGGCGGCGGGACCACTCAAACGGAGCCTCCTCGCGGACGACTCCAAAGTCCTTCATTACAACATCGCCAGTACCTTTGCATCATGCCCTTCAGCGCAGAGTTCGACGATGAGTTCCCGCATATCGACGGGCGTCGGGCTGGCGAAATGATGGGTCGCACCGGTAACGGGGTGAATGAACCCCAGTTCCGCGGCATGCAGCGCCTGGCGATGAAACCCGAGCCGCTGGAGCAGCGGCCGAAGCTTTGAAGGTGTGCGTCCATAGACAGGATCACCCAATAGCGCATGGCCGATTGACGCAAGGTGAACGCGCACCTGGTGGGTTCTCCCGGTCTCGAGCCGGCACTCCACCAGCGCCGCCCCATCCAGCGCCGCCAACGTCCGGTAATGCGTCACCGCGTGCTTCCCGCGACCGTCCTCCACCAGCGCCATCTTCTTGCGATCGTGGCTCGACCGCGCAATCGCTCCGCGCACCGTCCCCGCTGGCGGCACCGGCAGCCCCGCTGTCACGCATTTATAGGCACGCACGATCGAATGGTCGGCAAACTGCTTGGCCAGTCCCTCGTGCGCCACGTCGGTCTTGGCGACGACCAGCAGCCCCGAGGTATCCTTGTCGATCCGATGCACGATCCCCGGCCGCGCCACCCCGCCGATGCCCGAAAGCTGCCCCCGGCAATGGTGCAGCAGCGCATTGACCAGCGTGCCATCGAGATTCCCCGCCGCCGGATGGACGACCAGCCCCGCCGGCTTGTCCACCACGATCAGCGCCTCGTCCTCATAGACGATGCTGAGCGGAATATCCTGCGCGATTGCTTCAGCAGGCGCGGCTTCAGGCACGCGGATCTCGAACGAAGCATCCTCGGCAACCTTCACCGAAGCCTGCGACACCACCTTGCCCGAAAGACTGACCCGCCCCTCGCCCAGCAAAGCCTTCACCCGCTCGCGCGACAAGCCCGAAGCATCCGCCAAAGCCTTGTCCAACCGCTGCCCGCCAATAGCGACGGTTCCGGAAATGATCGTATCAGCAGCCCCCATTCGCAGGGATATGGGGAGGACAGGGGCAGGCCACAAGGCGTTAGCTGCGTATCGATTCTGATCAGTGCAATCGGTTATGCTCCGTCTTGAACGTTGGAATTTTCGTAAAATGCTCCCAGAATTCCGCTCGACGATGACAGCTTTCGCCCTTACGATTTCAGCATTAATCACATCAGAGTAAAGACGATGGATCGTCACAAAATTGGAATGATACTACAGAAAATTATACCTTATATTGGAATAATATCTATTGCATCAACAGCCTGGGCCAGTCCTTCCGAGCGAATTGGAAGCAATGAACAAAGAGGCACGCCTGAGCTTGCGCGATCAGCTCTCTTTCATCTTGATGGTGTTTCCGAGGACGTTGCGCGCGGTGATCTGATTGACTGCATGGCAGCTGCTTCTGGCGCACTATCTCAGTATAGTCGATCAGCCGCGAGTGGCGAGTATGGCTTGATCGGATCTCTGATTGGAGGGCTGCTCGGCGGGGCAAAGACCAACCGCTTGCGCAACGCGTCGCTGCAAAAGTGCATGGTGCTTCGGGGGTATAAGCTCTTCCTCGTCGATGAACCCACATGGCAAGCAACGTTGAAGATTTCCGATCCCTTGAGGTTGAAGCCGGGCAAGAATCAGTCGGTCATCGTAGACGCTCTTGCGGCTTTTGCGTCGACGCCACTTCCCGACAACGCAGCCTTCCAATCATGAGGCGTCTAGTTTTTACGCTTTGCACCAGCGCTTTGGCGTTGGTCCCAGCCTTCCCGACGCGAGCCGAACGACCTGTAACTCTTGAACAATTCAGGTACTCGGCCGACCAAGGCTATATCCTTGTATGGGTCGGCCCAATGAAGGGGCGCAAGACGTTCCCGGGCTGGCTCGATTTCATGCAGATTTCTACAGAGACTGGTCTTACAACAAGGACCGACAACGGTGAATTGCGGACCATCAATGCGAGAGCGATCAAGGATGCAGCCGCCGTCTACGACGAGTCCAAACCTTTGGTCACTCGCGATGACTCCGGGCTATTCCTGATACCGGTTAAGCCCGGCCGCTGGGTCGTTGGAGGCGCAAACGGTACAGCACTCACCCTCGGCAGCTATGCTTTCAATGTGCCAGTGGGTGCGGTGACTTATCTCGGAAAGGTGATCGTAGGCAATGAGGATGGGTCGAGCCAAGTACCTGAGATCAGGGCCAGAGCAGAGTCGCCAGAAACCTCGCTGATAAAGCGGTCCGCGCTTATGTTCACCACTATTGTGTTCTCGTATCCAAAGCTCTCCGATGTACCTCACGATGCCCTACTAGCATCAGCAAGTGACCGCCTGATTGCCGCAGAGATCGAAAAAAATGTGCGCTTCAACAACTATCTGGGTGGTGTCATAAATCGAGCTGCAGATTTGGGACCAATGCCGCACGCAGATCCCGTTTCGAGAGTGAAGGGAGATAGTGACCGATAATGCCATCAATGTTTACTGCGATCGCAGTTACGTTCTCTCTTCGCAGTTGACATTGCACCTTGACAAAACGAACCATATAGGTTATAAGCCCCACCCACAGGTCAGGAGAGGGCAAAAGGCCAACCCGCTCCTCTCCCTTCGGAGTCCGGCACATCGTGAAGGACCTCCGGCGCGATCGGTGCGGCAGGCGCTCACGGGTTCAATGCGGGGCGAGCCCCAAGACCCACCGGGCAATCC
>NZ_LSIA01000028.1:0-775 GCF_001556015.1 Novosphingobium sp. CCH12-A3
CCGCGGGTTCCTGCACTGGAGGCTTTCGTACGCAAGCGCCCGAAACCCTTCACAATGTACGACAAACAGGTGTTTTCCGACGCCCTCAGGCCTTAGCGTATATCTGTGCCCGTTTTATGTGACGCCCCCATCCCGGTCAGGATCAGCAGGGCAACGATGATCGTTCCTACCAGGGAGAAGCCCGTCAAGGCCTCCTCGGCGAGCGAGACCCGCTCCATATCACCGGTCGCTGCTTTAGGCATAACCAGCGCGAGGAAGGCTGCAAGCGCGCCGACCCAGGCGCCGGCGGCGAGCAGATGGACGAGATCGGCGACCAGTTGCAGCCAGCCCGGATAGCCTTCGCCAGCCGCGCCATGTCCGCTCCAGGCGAGGGTCGCGAGCGCGAGCGCGAGCGCGCCTGCGAGAGTAGAGGCGATGAAGGCGGGACGTGATTGCCGTCGATACAAGAGGACGCAGAATAGGAGGACAAGGAGCGCGACAAGGCGCGCCTTCAACGCCGCCCCCATGGCCGTCTCATTGATGAGATCACCCAGCAGGGCGAAATCAGGCTGTGTGAGCGGCAGTCCGGACATGGCCGCAGCCTGCACCGCAAAGCCCAACGCAGATAGCAGCAGCCCGAAGCAGGCAAGACAGGCCACCATCGCCCCCATCGGCAGATGCCGCTGCACCGTCCGGCCGCCACCTGGGGCATAGAGCGCGAACAGCGGCAGGCCGAACAAGAGGCCGAGATCGACGTAGAGCGCCCAGCGGACGGCGACGAGTGCCACGTCGTTCA
>NZ_LSIA01000280.1:0-333 GCF_001556015.1 Novosphingobium sp. CCH12-A3
GTTCGGAGGGGGGCCTAGCGATGTTCTCTCCGAGACATTGCGGGCCTACCCTACCCTCTCAGATCGAAGGTCTGCCGGCGCACTACTACCCCGAGCCGCCGGACCCCAAGGCGATCGGCGAACTCTCGGCCGGGGTGCAGGCCTTTCTCGACGCGATCCCGCTCCGTGTCGTCCACGGCGGCGACAGTGCGCATTACACGCCGAGCACCGACACAGTCACCTTGCCGTCGCCAGGGGCGTTTCACTCGATCGAGGCGTATTTCTCGACCCGGTGCCATGAGGTATGTAACATCGCAAGTGTCCTCATTTCGAGGACAGTCGATGGCCTTTGCG
>NZ_LSIA01000281.1:0-41314 GCF_001556015.1 Novosphingobium sp. CCH12-A3
TGCTGAAAAGCCCGCTCCTCTGGGAGCATGCCTACCAGCGGATCGCCCCGAATAAAGGGGCGATGACGCCCGGAGTTGATGGTCAGACATTCGACGGCTTCTCGCCCGACAAGGTCAGGTCCATCATCGAACGGCTTGCGAACGGGACCTATCGACCTCAACCGGCAAGACGGGTGTATATCCCGAAAGCCAATGGCCAGAAACGGCCACTTGGCGTGCCGACCACGGAAGACAAGTTGGTCCAGGAAGTGGTGCGGACGATCCTCGAGCAAATCTATGAGCCGCTGTTTTCCAGACACTCTCATGGGTTCCGCCCGAAACGTTCATGCCACACGGCGTTGGAATCGATCCGCGCCATCTGGACCGGGGTGAAATGGCTGATCGACGTCGATGTTGTCGGGTTCTTCGACAACATCGATCATGATGTCCTCGTATCCCTGCTCGAAAAACGGATTGCGGATCGTCGCTTCGTGCGGCTCATCCGGGGTCTACTCAAGGCCGGGTATGTCGAAGACTGGGTCTTTCACAAGACCTACAGCGGAACGCCCCAAGGCGGGGTCGTCTCCCCGATGCTGGCGAACATCTACCTGCATGAACTGGATATGTTCATGCAGGCCAAGATGGCTGGCTTCGACAAAGGGAAGCAGCGATCACCATCCCCTGATGCCCGGCGCATCAGGAACCGCCTGTCCTATGTCCGCCGCACAGTGGATCAACTTCGCGCCAAAGGGCGCGGCGACGATCCCAGAGTCACTTCCTTCTTGGAAGAGATCGGTCGGCTCAAGGCGGAACGGCTTGCCGTTCCGGCCAGCGACGCCTTTGATCCGAACTACAGGAGACTGCGCTACTGCCGATACGCCGACGACTTCATCATCGGCGTCACTGGTAGCAAATCGGAAGCACGACAAATCATGGAGGAGGTCAGGACCTACCTGTCCGATCACCTGAAGTTGGCCGTGTCCGCCGAGAAAAGCGGAATCCACAAGGCTTCGGATGGGGCACGGTTCCTCGGATACGAAGTCCGGACCATGACCAATCCCAATCCGCACAAGGCGATCTTCGATGGTCGTCCGGCAGTGCGGCGAGGCTTGGCCGACCGGATGAAACTTCTGGTGCCAAGGGACCGCGTCGTGCGGTTCGTCAACTCAAAGGAATGGGGCGACTACGACAGCTTCAGACCTGTTGGGAGGGCGGCCTTGCGCTTCGCAAGCGATGTGGAAATCGTCCTAGCCTATAACGCCGAATGGCGCGGCTTTGCGAACTATTATGCCATTGCTGACGACGTGAAACGCAAGCTGAACAAGGCAGGTTACTTCGCCTTGCTCTCATGCGTGAAAACCATCGCCGGAAAGCACAGGACATCGGCTCGCAGAGTCTTCGCCAAACTGCGTCGCGGTACGGACTTCTATATTAGCTACGAGGTGGGAGACACCACCCGGACAATAAAACTGTGGCAGTTGAAGGACCTCCAGCGACACACGCGCACCTGGGGCGGGATCGATATCCCTTCCTCAGCAAAGTTCGTGTTCAGCAGGACAGAGCTGGTCGAGCGGCTCAACGCCCGCGAATGCGAGCGTTGCGGTAGCAATGACCAACCTTGTGAGGTTCATCACGTCCGCAGGATCGGCGAATTGCAGCATGCCGGGTTCAGTCGCCATATGGCGGCCGCCCGTCAGCGTAAACGCATGGTCTTGTGCTCCCGCTGCCACAACGATGTCCATGCCGGACAGCCGACCGACCGCCAACGGCGGACAGCACGCAGTCGTGGAGAGCCGAATGCGCTGAAAGGTGCACGTTCGGTTCGGAGGGGGGCCTAGCGATGTTCTCTCCGAGACATTGCGGGCCTACCCTACCAGCCCAGTGCGAGGGCCTGCCGGAGGCCGTCACGGTCAATGCGCCCCCGCCGCCGCAGGAGATGATCGAACCACAGGTCGAAGCGCTGATCCGCGCCTCAGGCATAGACTTTCGCATCGCGGGTGATCGGGCGTTCTACGTGCCTGCGCTCGACTATGTGCAGGTCCCTCCGCCACAAGCCTATTTCGAGCCGATCAACTGGCACCGCACGGCCCTGCATGAACTCGGACACGCGACGGGTCACTCGAGCCGAGTGGGCCGCGACCTGACCGGCGGCTTCGGCACCAAGAAATACGCGTTCGAGGAACTGGTCGCCGAAATGAACGCGGCCTTCTGCTGCGCTTCACTCGGCATCGTGCCCACCGTCCGCCACGCCGACTATATCGGCTCGTGGCTGCAGGTCCTGCGCGAGGACAACCGCGCCATCGTTCGGGCCGCAAGTCAGGCGAGCAAGGCGGCCGATTGGCTGCTGGCGCATGCGCCTGAGGCCGCTGCCCGCGACGTTACCGCCGATGAGCTTGAAAGGAGGGCGGCATGAGCATGATCTCGTACCCGCTCCGAGTCTTCTTCGATTGCTCGACCGCTCACCTCTCGGAAGCGTCGAGCACCTATCTAAATGTTCACGCCGATCAGGGCGATGAGCTTGTCGCGGCGACACCCTACGGCTGGTTCATCTGGGTCGGAGAAGGCGACCGCGATAATCTCCCCGCCGATCTGGTGGGGATTACCGAATACGCGCGGCGCCTCGGCGCGGAATACATCCTGTTCGACCAGGATGCGCCTGAGGATGAGGCGCTTGCCAGATTCCTTGGTCGCACCGATGCCCTTTCGGGGTCTCGCCGGGCGCGCCCAGGAGGAGAGTGAGAGGAAGGACGGGTTTTTCGTGACGGGTTGGAGGTCGAGAGAGAGTCTCTTGGCCGCCCGTCGCGGAGTACATCCCGATGGCTGTTGCAGCTCAAAAGATCGTCCTGTCGCCCTCGCGCGACATCCCCTTCAACAAGCTAGTCCTGAGTCAGTCGAACGTCCGGCGCATCAAGGCTGGTGTCTCGATCGAGGACCTGGCGGCCTCGATCGCCCGGCGCGGCCTGATCCAGAGCATCAGCGTTTTCCCGGTCGTCGATGCCGAAGGCAACGACACCGGCATGTTCGAGGTGCCGGCCGGCGGCCGCCGGTTCCGTGCGCTGGAACTTCTGGTAAAGCAGAAGCGCCTCGCCAAGGTGTCGCCGGTGCCGTGCGTGGTGCGCGAGCGCGACAGCGCGATCCTCGCGGAAGAAGTCTCGCTCGCCGAGAACATCGAGCGCGCGCCGCTCCATCCCCTCGACCAGTTTCGCGCCTTTCAGGACATGCGCGACAAGGGCATGACCGAGGAGGAGATCGCCGCGGCCTTCTTCGTGCAGGCCCAAGTCGTCAAGCAGCGGCTGCGGCTTGCTTCGGCGTCGCCAGCGCTGCTCGAGGTTTATGCCGAAGACGGCATGACGCTGGAGCAGCTCATGGCCTTCACCGTGTCGGGCGACCACGCCCGTCAGCAGCAGGTCTGGGACGCGATCAAGGACTCCTGGTCGAAGGAGCCTTACCAGATCCGGCGCATGCTGACCGAGACAACCGTCCGCGCCTCGGACAAGCGCGCGGTTTTCGTCGGCATCGAGAACTATGAAGCGGCAGGCGGCATCGTCATGCGCGATCTCTTCCAGTCCGATGATGGCGGCTGGCTGCAGGACGCGAGCCTGCTCGACCGCCTGGTCGCCGAAAAGCTCAAGGCCAACGCCGAGACGATCGCCGCCGAAGGCTGGAAGTGGATCGAGGTCGCGGTCAGCTTTGCTTACGACACGACGCGCGGCCTGCGGGAATTGCAGGGCGAGCCGCTCGACCTTTCGGCCGAGGAACAGGCGACCATCGACGCGCTTAATGCCGAGTATCAGAAGCTCGAAGCCGAGTATGAAGGCGCCGACGAACTGCCGGACGAGGTCGACCAGCGCCTCGGCGAGATCGAGACGGCACTAGCCGCCTTCGAGACCCGGCCGATGCGCTACGAGGCGGACGACATCCCTCGCGCGGGCGTCTTCATCAGCATCGCCCATGACGGCAGCCTCGCGATCGACCGTGGCTACGTGCGGGCGGAGGATGAAGCGCCGATTGATCCCGAGGTCGAAACCGGCGTGGACGCCGACGGCGATCCGGCCGAGCCCTCGGTGCGGAAGGCGGTCATCACCATCGGCGGCCAGCCTGCCGAGCCCGAGGACGACGAGGATGACGGCGTCATCAAGCCGCTGCCGGAGCGCCTGGTGATCGAGCTGACGGCCTATCGCACGCTCGCGCTGCGCAACGCCGTCGCGGAGAACCCGCACGTCGCCATGACGGCGCTCCTCCACAAGCTCGTCTCGGACACCTTCATGACCCGCATGTATACGGGTGCCATGGAAGCCGGGGTGAAGCACGTCTTCTTCCCGGCCCAGGACGACGCGCTGAAGGACAGCCCGTCCGCCCGTGCGGTGCAGGACCGCCACGCCGCCTGGGCGGGCGATATCCCGAAGGACGATGCAGCCTTGTGGGACTGGCTCGCCGACCTGGATGAGCCCAGCCGCATGGCTCTCCTCGCGCATTGCGTCAGCTATGGCGTGAATGCGCTCTATGAGCGGCCGAACCCGCATAGCGGCAGCGGTGTATCCCAGCATACCCTCGACATGAGGCTTTCGCAGGCCGACCGCCTGACGAAGGCGACAGGCCTCGATCTGGTCGAGGCCGGCTGGCGACCGACCTTCGGCAATTACCTCAACCGGGTGACCAAGCCTCGCATCCTGCAGGCGGTCCGCGAGGGCGCCGGCGAGCAGGCCGCACAACTTATCGACCATCTGAAGAAGGGCGACATGGCGAAGGAGGCCGAGCGCCTGCTGGCGGACACCGGCTGGCTGCCGGAGCCGCTGCGCGTGGTCGCCGAGGGTGAGGCGTCGACGGCGGAAACTCAGACCGGAGGCGAGGATGATGGCGCGGCGCTGCCCGACTTTCTCTCGAGCGATGACGAGGAGGCCGCCGGCGAAGACGATGAACGCCACCTCGTCGCGGCCGAGTGATCGCTTTGGCGGGGCGGCTTCGGCCGCTCCGTCTATTCCCCCAATCGAGGAGCTACGCCATGTCGCAATCCAGCCCGGCGCCCCGGCGCGTCGTCTTCCAGTATCTCGTTCCCGTGCATGTCGAGGTCGAGGACGGGCTCGTTGCCTGCGTCACCGTTATCGATGAGACACCAGTCCGCGATCCCACCATCGTCGAAGGCGATCCCGCCTATCTCGGCGAGGCAGTGCAGGCCGCCGACGACGGTCAAGACTGGCCGTCCTGGCGGTTCGGCTACTAGCCGGACAGTCTTTCGATCCCTTCCAAGCCCGGCCCAGCGCCGGGCTTTTTTCGTTTCAGGAGTCCGCCATGACCGATTTTCTCACCCGCTTTTCCTGCCTGCTCGACGTCGGCACTCCCGCCAACGCGACGCGCGCCTTCGACATCTACACCACGCTGATGGCCGAGAACTCCCGCGAGGATCCCCCGGCCGAGCCGTTCCTGCTCACCCTTTCGCCCGAATTCGGATCGGCTCGCCTGTGGCTGCGCGATCCTGGCAGCGCTGACCAGCAACTGGTGATCACCTTCGTTACCCGCTGCGCCGCGGCCTTCGGCCTGACCGGACATTGGGGCTTCCAGTGGGCGAATATTGCCTCGGCCCCCGTAATCGACGGCTTCTCTGGCGGCGCCCATCTACTCGATCTTTCGACCGGCCGGACGCTCGAATGGATCAGCACCGGACGCTGGCTCGCCGATCGACTTCCTCAGGGAGCCGCGCGATGAGCATTCCCGACCATGCCCGTGCCAATTTCGAGACGCTGGTGTACGCCGCGACCAGCGGCGACCTGGCGCTAATTGAATGCACCGAGATCGCGACGGGCGAGGTTCGCTACGTCATCTGCGCCGTTGGACGTGACGACGGCGACTACGTTTTTACGCCCTTCGGCCATCTGGCCGACGGCAACCCCTTCGAGCTCTACCGTCCACCCGATGCCTCGCCCTGAGGCGGGCGCTCGGACGGATCCGCGACAATAGTGCGATCCTTCGCCGGGAACGGCGCATCGCCCGCCGGCACGCGCAACTGCCGAAGACGTGCTTCCCGCAAGCCGGAGCGATGGCCGCTGACCACGTCAGAGTGAGAGGTCGGCCGGGACGGGGTTGAGCCCGTCCGGTCGAGAGAGAGCGCCGGGCCGGCTCGTCCGTTCCTGCTCTCTCGAGGTTCCCTCCATGCTTTCCGCTCCCGTCTCCAGAGCCACTCCGGCGGCCTCGCTTCTGCTCGCGCCCAACGCGCCGCCGGCCGCCGCCATTCTCGCCGCCGCCGGCCATCTCCTTCCTCATCTCGAACAGGGCCGCGCGATCGATGCCGCGATCATGCGCTCAGCCATGGAACAGGCCTTCGGCGCGTCCGACGCTAGTGGCGCCTGGGACTGGAAAACGGCCTATGACGCCTGCGAAGCGGCAACCGTCCTCTTCATGCGCAAATACGGAAAGCCGCTTTTCCGCAAAGCCGCGTCTCCGGCCGCACGGCTCGCCGCGCTCGGCAAGATCTCCCAGCTGCTGCCGACACACACGCGCCGGTCTGAGGAGGCCCAGGCGCGTCAGCAGTTCTCGACGCCGTCTCCGCTCGGTCTCGCGGCCTTGACCGCCGCAGCGCTCACGTCCGCCGACCGGGTGCTGGAGCCCTCGGCCGGCACGGGCCTGCTTGCGATCCTTGCCGAGATCGAAGGCTGCGATCTCATCCTCAATGAGCTGGCCGAGACCCGCGCCGATCTTCTTGCCTGTCTCTTTCCAGCTCATTCGGTCACGCGTTTCGACGCCGCGCAGATCGATGATCATCTCGACCGCGCCGCCATTCCCAGTGTCATCATCATGAACCCGCCGTTCTCGGTCATGGCGGCCGTCTCAGGACGCGTCGCCGACGCCGCCTATCGCCATATCGCTTCAGCTCTGGCGCGGCTCGCGCTAGGCGGCCGGTTGGTCGCGATCACCGGCGCAAATTTCTCGCCCGAGCTGCCGGCCTGGCGGGACCACTTCGCCCGGCTGCAGGAGCGCGGCCGCGTCGTGTTCAGTGCGGCGATCGCGGGCTCTGTCTATGCCAAGCACGGCACGACCATCGAAACCCGCCTGACTGTCATCGACAAGGCGCCGGCCGAGGATGCTGCACACTTCCCGGCATCCCCCGGCATCGCGCACGACGTGGCGACGCTCCTCGCTTGGATCGAACGCGACTTGCCCCCGCGCATGGCGGTCGCGCTGCCCAAGATCTCCCCGGACACGGCGCTGCGCACCGTTCGCGGCTATCTCGCCAAGGGCGCAGCATCCATGCCCGCCCGGCCGACGGCTGAGATCAAAGGCATGCCGCTTGAATATGAGAACGTGGAGCGGATGCCTCCAGAAGCATGCCGACTGTCGGACTCGATCTATGAGGCCTATGCGCTCCAGTCGATCCGCATCCCGAAGGCGCTGCCCCATCCCACGAAATTGGTACAGTCGGCCGCCATGGCGTCGGTCGCGCCGCCGAAGCCGAGCTATCGCCCGACGCTTCCAGCCGCGATCGTCACCGAGGGCGTTCTGTCCGACGCCCAGCTCGAGACGGTGATCTATGCCGGCGAAGCTCATGGCGAACACCTTGCAGGCGCCTGGACCGTGGACGAGACCGGCGATCTCGTCACCGCCGCGCCGCACGACGCGCCAAACGCCGTCCGCTTCCGGCGGGGCTTTATGCTCGGCGACGGGACCGGCGCCGGCAAGGGCCGTCAGTCCGCTGGCATCATCCTCGACAACTGGCTGCAGGGTCGCCGCAAGGCAGTATGGATCTCGAAGTCCGACAAGCTGCTGGAAGACGCGCAACGCGACTGGTCGGCGCTCGGTATGGAGCGCTTGCTGGTCACGCCGCTAGCGCGTTTCCCTCAGGGCACGCGGATCCGGCTCAACGAAGGCGTCCTTTTCACCACCTATTCCACGCTACGGTCCGACGACCGTGGCGAGAAGCTTTCGCGGGTCAAACAGATCGTCGAATGGTTGGGCTCCGACTTCGATGGAGTCATTATTTTCGACGAGTCGCACGCAATGCAGAACGCCGGCGGCGGCAAGGGAGAACGGGGCGATGTTGCGCCCTCACAGCAGGGCCGTGCCGGGCTCCGGCTCCAGCACGCGCTGCCTAACGCGCGCGTTGTCTACATCTCTGCAACGGGCGCGACAACCGTCCACAATCTCGCCTATGCCCAGCGGCTCGGCCTGTGGGGCGGTGACGATTTTCCCTTCTCCAATCGCGCCGAGTTCGTGGAGGCCGTAGAGAATGGCGGTGTCGCGGCCATGGAGGTGCTTGCCCGCGACCTGCGCGCCCTCGGCCTCTACACGGCCCGGTCGCTCTCCTATGACGGCGTTGAATACGAACTGGTCGAGCACCAGCTTACGCCCGAGCAAACCCGCATCTACGATGCGTACGCCGGCGCCTTCGCCATCATCCATAACCATCTCGACGCCGCGATGCAGGCCGCCAACATCACCGGCGATAGCGGCACCCTGAACCGTCAGGCGAAGTCGGCCGCGCGTTCTGCATTCGAAAGCGCCAAGCAGCGGTTCTTCGGTCATCTGCTGACCAGCATGAAGACCCCAACGCTGATCCGCTCGATCGAGGGGGACCTGGCCGACGGGCACAGCGCCGTCATTCAGATCGTCTCAACCGGCGAGGCACTGATGGAGCGCCGACTGGCCGAGATCCCGACCGAGGAATGGAACGACGTGCATGTCGACATCACGCCGCGGGAATATGTGTAATGTTGAGCTCAACATTAAACCGCTTCTTTGCAGTCGCAGTTTATGTCGAGCGTGGCGGCGGGAGGCGCAGGTTTCCTTCGGTTTTCCATGATTTCACTCCAGATAATTGCCTGACAAGGTTGAATGCTGGGGCCGTTAGGATTGTCGGCACCGCTGGAATGGTGCAGGTTGTAGAAAATCCCCGAGGCAGTCGTTCGTCGCTTTCAATCGAGGTCCCGATGCAAGGCTGTCCGCCATGGAGATCTGCCATGCCGAACAAACTGCCCAAGCGCCCCATTATCGTTTTTCTCGCAGGGATTTTTCTGGGCTTGCCCGGCGTCGCAGGCGCAGTGACATTGACGTCATTAAAAGGCATGGATCTCGAAGGAAGCTATGGCTCGTATGCGCCGCGTGGCGATTGCTCTCGAGGGGCGAGCCTTGAGATCAACGAAACCGGCTTTACTTTCAAAGCGTCTGGTCAGACTGTAAAAAGCACCCGGTTTGAGTACGCGGCTTCGTTTCTTGGCCCGACCTATGAAGGCGTTAGCGCGGTCTTTTTTCCTTTTCCTGTCAATGCCAACGATTTCGGACGCGTGATCTTGACGGTCAATGACGACGAAAAGCGAGGCGTAGTCCGCCTTGAAGCAGACGTCGCGCCTGGACAGCGCCTGGATCCGTTCAAGTCAGCGCTCGTGTCGCAATCCCCACTGCTCTTGTGCAAGGGGTCTGGGCCGGCATCTGCTGCTTCAAAAGCACCTCTGCAAGCAAGGCCAGTCTTGGGAAAACCGACGCCGCTAGCCTGGACCAATCTTGCGAGTTCCATAGGAAAATTCCAAAGTGATTCCGATCCCAACGGAATAGATCTTTTGACAAGTGGTCCGATAGCTGACGCGATACGTTCGCGTTTGGGCCGCAAAATAGACCTGCTGGCCAGCAATCTTTCGGCGATATCCGGTCTCCAACGACAAGGATCTCTCTATTGGGTTACGGGAAATGCGCCGCATCAAGGCGGTGTAGAGCAAGCCTATGTTTTGCTTGATGCAAATCGCCGTGCTGTTCAAATTGGCCTTTGGGAAAAGGGAAAGTTGACGGTCTATGCGCCTCAAGGAGGCCGCTTGCCCGTGCCCCAGGACATTGCTCGCCTGCTTATGGACAGCCCACCTGAGGACGCAGTGCCGCTGCCTGGGACTGCTTGGGAGGTCGTGCCGGTCCAAGGTCGCGCCCCAATGGCCTATGTCGATGTAGCTGCTTCGCCAAACATCAAGTCGTTTAGCCTGTTTTGTGAAGGCAACCGCCCCATGATGGCCATGCTCCTTAACAAGCCCGCGACGGTGCCGCGCGTTACGGTTACATGGAATTTTGCTGGTCGATTAATTGACATTCCGACCGGCCGCGCGAACGCTCAGAGCACGTTTTGGCAGGCCAACCTCACTGGTTCCCAACTCATTCCGATGCTTCTCCGTCAAAACGGTTCGGTTATGCTACGCATCAACGGCCGCCTCGAAGGCGAAGCTTTGTTGGCGGGAGCGCCACTGGCGCTTCGAACTGCGATGCGGACCTGTGTCAAATTTTGACATGACCTCCTGCACGTATTTCCTGAAGCATTGATAGTAGATCGTCGCTTTGCGGCTTGAAGCGCCCGGGCCTGATGGCAGGGGCGCCGTGCGCCGCGAGAATTTGCAGCTTTTCCTCGGGATCGGCGCGCAAATAGGTCTCAGTGCTCTGGATGCTGGCGTGCCCGAGCCATAATGCGACCTTGCGAATGTCCCCGGTCGCCGCGAGCGTGTGCATTGCGCAGGAATGGCGCAGCACGTGCGGTGTTACGCGCTTGCCAAGGATCGACGGCTGCTTCTCTGCCGCGCGCTTGACGTGCTCCGCCAAACGGAACGCAAATCCGTCGCGGGTCATGGGTTGCCCGCTGGCATTGAGGAATATCTCGGCAGCTTGCGCATCGGGGCGGATCGCAAGCCACGCGCGCAATGCGAACTGAGTCTCCTTCCAGAGCGGGAGGACCCGTTCACGCCGTCCCTTGCCCATGATGTGCACGGTGGACAGGAAGCGGTCCGGGAAATCGCGCAGTTGTAGCGTTACGAGTTCCGACACCCTCAGCCCGCCAGCATAGGCCAGATGCAGCATTGCGCGATCGCGGGTGCCAAGGCGTGTCCGGGGATCCGGGGCGTCGAGCAAAGCCTTGATCTCTGCCCGGTCGAGGTAGTCGATCAGCGCCTTGTCGGTCTTCTTGGTAGGGATCGATCTGACGCGAAGGGCCTGATCCAGGCAGGCCGGAATACGATACTCGATGTAGCGGAAGAAGGACCGGATCGCGGCGAGCCTGCCATTGCGGGTCCGAACACAGCTGCCGCGACCGTTCTCGACATGGTCAAGGAAGGCCATGATCATGTCGGTGCCGAGATCCTCGATCTCGAGATCGGTCGGCCGACGCTTCAGCCGATCGGCAGCGAACTGGACCAGGAGGACAAAGCAGTTGGCATAGGTCTTCACCGTGTGCGGACTGACAGCACGTTCGCGCGGCAGATGTTCACGCAGGTAGATCGAGAGATGCGGAGCGAGTGCCGTCATGCCGCTTCTCCCCGGTAAAGTTGCTCGCTGGCGACAGCGATATCGCGCAGCAGCACCGGAGTGGCCTCGAGATACCAATAGGTGTTGGCGACCGACGCATGCCCCAGATATACGCTGAGTCCGGCCATGTGGTGTGCGATGGCTTCCCTGTCGCGCGGACAGGACTCAAGGGAACGCACGGCGAAAGTGTGCCGCAGGTCGTGTAACCGCATCCCGGCCGTTCCGGTCGGTCCGCGGTATCCGAGCTGCCGGGCCAGCCTGACGAACACCACGTGGGCGCGCACCTTGTGTGGTGCTCTCCCCCGAATGGTCACGAACAGGTCATTGCCCGTGGCGCCAAGCCTTGCTCGGGTGGCGAGATATGCTTCGAGCGCCTGACGGGTCGATGGCTGCAAGGTAATCAGCCGCTGCTTGCCGAACTTGCCGTTGCGGACGATCAGGCCATCCTCGACCAGATCGTTGCATTGAAGAGCGAGGGCCTCGGAAATCCGGAGACCTGTCGCCGCCAGCAAGCCGAACAAATAATGGTACGTGTATGGGCTGATCGTGTCTTGGGACGCAACGTCCAACGCCGCGGTCATGATCGCCCGGACCTGTTCCGGTTCGATGATGGTCGGGGTCGGGCGTGGCCGCTTGCCCCGACCGAAGACACCGACAGGCGGAACCTCGTAAACTGGATCATCGGCTTGGATAAAGCGGCTGAAGTTGCGAACGGTATCAAACCTCCGGCGGGCCACATTTTGCGAACTCGCCGTGTGGCACCAGTCGTAGATCCGCTGGACTTGGATGTGCCGGTCGCCGAATCCTTCGGCGTAGGCGGCGTACAGGCGCAGCATGCGTTCCTGTTCAGAGAACTTCCGCCCGAGGCTGCGATGCAGCGCCACGTATCTGGAAATGTGGATGTTCAGCATGACTGTTCTCCCGGCCAGGGCTGCGCGATCTTCATGAGCATCGGCAGATCGACCTTGGCGTAGATGGCAGTGGTCTCGGGCGAGCTGTGACGCAGGATGGTCCCGACGGACTCCAGGCCTGCGCCCGCGCGCAGCAGGTTGGTGGCAAGCGAATGCCGGAATATGTGCGACCCGGTCGGCACTCCTTCGATCCCACCGCGGTCGCGCGTACGAGCGACGATGCCCGCTATCTCAGCGGACGAGCGGAATGGCCGAAACGGTGCTTGTGCACGCAGGAACAGATGCTCTTCGGCGGCCTTCGGGCGGGCTGCCGCAAGATATGCCAGGATCGCGTCGCCAACATCCTGCGGCAATGGCAGGCGGTCCGGTCGACGCGTCTTGCCCTTGACCGTCAGGTGGCCGGATCGCCAGTCGATGTCGTCGAGACGCATGTTCTGAATATCGGCAGCCCGCAGGCCGAGCCTGGCGAGCAGGAGAATGATGGCCTTGTCCCGGACTTCCACCGGACGATCTGTCGGACAGGCCGCAATGATCCTCTCGATCGTTGCCGGGTCGACGTGGCGCGGCAGCGTCGAAAGGCGGTAGCGCTGTACTGATGGAACTGCATGCAACAATGCCGGCCGGCACTCGCCACGCACGACCAGAAACCGGATGTAGCTCCTCATTATCGTGACGAGCAGCGATGCCGACCCCGGCGTCTCCTTGCTTCGTCGTTGGAATGCGCTCCTGAGTCCGGCGGCATCCCATTGCGAAGGCTCGCCCAGCATTGGCATGAGCCGTCTGATATCGGTCCGGTAGCGCCGGATCGTCTCGTCCGTGGCGCCGCGGTGTTGCTTGAGCCATGCCAAGTAAGCCGACATGTGCGGGTCATCGTCCGCCACCGGTTCAACCAATGGGATGGCGCCCCGGCCTCGCAGGAACTCGACGAAGTGCCGTGCGCATCGCCGCCGCCGCTTGGTGCCCGTTGCGACCAACTTGCCCCGCTTGCGCCAGACCGGGCATCGGCAATCATGCGCTGCATAGTGGTCGATGATCGTGTCATCGATATCGATCCATTGGCGCCGCGCCATGCGAAGCCAGGCCACGAAATGCTCGGCCTCGGACCGATAGGCCTGTGCCGGTCCCTCGGCAAGTTGCAGGCGATCGATCGCATCGGAATAGTCGGCGAGGTGCCGTGGCAGATCGTCGATCCCGTCGTCGACTTCGACGTAGCCTTGATCTTCCAGGAACCGGACGAAGCGCCTGACCCTTGCTGCTTGGTCAGCCTTGTAGTGCGCTTGCTGCGCCGAATACCGGTGGCACCGGCACCCATGCTTTTCGAACCGCCGGACAGCCCGATCGTCAATCGTGCGGATGGCGATCCTATGCAGGCCCAGCCAATGCAGGAAATGGCGGACCGCCGCGCCATACAGAACCGCACAGCCTGACTTCTCGTCGAGCGACTGAGAGGAGAGGAATGTGGTGAGAAGGGTGCCGTGACTGGGCGGGTCTTCGACCCGGAGCGGGGCCGCTCGAAACGGCAATGATGATCTTGATCGCATGTTGGTTCCTTCGACTTGTTGAGGTCGAGGGAACCGTAATTATCTGGAGTGAAATCATGGAAAACCGAAGGAAACCTGCGCCTCCCGCCACCACGCTCGACATAAACTGCGACTGCAAAGAATATGTCCTCGACTATCTCGCCCATTCCTTCCCGGTGCAGCTCTACGAGCCGTTCTCCGACAGTGAAGGCAATCTGTCGTCGCGGCCAGTCTTCCGGGACGGTCACCCCGTCGAGAGCAGGGAGGCCGTTGCCCGCCGTGACGAGCTGATCGAACGACTCGCATCGCTAGAACCCGTTCCCGGCGCCCTCGACCAGATCGTCCAGCGCTTTGGCTCCGATGTCGTCGCCGAGGTCACCGGCCGTTCACGGCGCGTTGTGCGCAAAGGCGATCGCCTTGCCGTCGAGAATCGAGCGGGCTCGGCCAATCTCGCCGAGGCCGCCGCCTTCATGGACGACCAGAAGCGCATCCTGGTCTTCTCGGATGCGGGCGGTACGGGGCGCAGCTATCACGCCGATCTTGGCGCGAAGAACCAGCGCCTGCGTATCCACTATCTGCTGGAGCCGGGCTGGAAGGCCGATGCGGCGATCCAGGGTCTCGGTCGGACTAACAGGACCAATCAAGCGCAACCGCCGCTCTTCCGCCCGATCGCCACTGACGTGAAGGCTGAGAAGCGCTTCCTCTCCACGATCGCGCGTAGGCTCGATACACTCGGCGCGATCACGCGTGGGCAGCGCCAGACCGGCGGCCAGGGTCTCTTCCGGCCAGAGGACAATCTCGAAAGCCCCTATGCGCGCGATGCGCTACGCCAGCTCTATCTGCTGCTCGTGCGTGGCAAGGTCGAGAACTGCTCGCTCGACCGCTTTGAGTCCGCCACCGGACTCAAGCTCACGGATGACAACGGCATCAAGGACGAGCTGCCGCCGATCACGACCTTCCTCAACCGTCTTCTCGCGCTGACCATCGACCTGCAGGGCGTGCTTTTTACGGCGTTTGAGCAACTCCTGACGGCGAAGGTCGACGGGGCGGTTCGTAGTGGAGTCTATGACGTCGGACTCGAAACGCTGCAGGCCGAGAGCTTCATCGTCACCGGCAGCGAGGTCATCCATACGCACCCGGGCACCGGTGCGGAAACGCGGCTTCTCACCATCATCCGCCGGGAGCGCAATCGACCGACGAGCCTCGCCGACGCGCTCGATCATCTCTCCGATCCGCGCGCACGGCTCCTGGTCAATGGTCGCTCCGGCCGCGCCGCCGTGCAGATTTCCGCACCATCGATGATGCTCGACGATGGCGAGATCGAGCGCCGCGTCTGCCTGGTCCGGCCGATGGAGCAGCACTATACGCCGCTGCGCATGATGGGTGAGAGCCATTGGGAGGAAGCCGATCGCGCCGCCTTCGCCGCCGCGTGGTGGGCTGAGTTGAATGACGTGCCGGAATTTTCCGACAGCACGATCCACATTGTCGCCGGCCTGTTGTTGCCGATCTGGAAGCGGCTGCCAAACGAGTCGACGCGGGTCTACCGGCTCCAGACCGATGGCGGCGAGCGCATCATCGGCCGCCGCGTCTCGCCCGCCTGGGCGGCAAACGCCGTCACCACGGGCGCAACATCGCTGACCCCTGAGCAGGCCTTCACCGCTCTAATGGACGGCACGACGATCCTCGATCTCGCTGACGGCCTTCAGCTTCGGCGCGCCCGCGTCATGAATGCCCAGCGCCTAGAACTGACCGGCTTCACCGAGGCGATGCGGGACCGGCTGCGCACCTACGGCCTGTTCAGCGAGATCATCTCGTGGAAGCTCCGCTTTTTCCTGCCGGCCGACGCCGCCGGACCGAGCGTCCTCGCCAAGGTGCTCGATACATATCCCGTGGCGCGCATCTCTGAGCGGGAGGCCGCGTGATGGCACGTCAGGACGCTTCCGATCTCGCGCACAGTCTCGGCCGGCAGGCCGAGGCGGTGTGCCGGCATTATCTTTCCAGCGGTCGCCGCGAGGGCAACTACTGGCTCGTGGGCGATGCGCGCAACACACCCGGCCGCTCGATGTATGTCCGGCTCAAGGACACGCCGAAAGGTCCCGCCGGCAAATGGACCGACGCGGCCACCGGCGAGCATGGCGATCTCCTCGACGTCATCCGAGAAAGCTGCGGCCTCATCGACTTCAAGGATGTCGCCGACGAGGCGCGGACCTTTCTCTCGATGCCGCCGCCACCGGAGGCCCGTCAGCACGAACGGCAGAACCCAGCGCCGCATGGCTCCCCCGAAGCGGCCCGCCGACTGGTCCGCATGTCGCAGCCGATCCACGGCACGCTCGTACAAACGTATTTACGGGAACGCGGCATTACGGATTTACGCGGAACCGGAAGCCTGCATTTCCACCCGCGCTGCTATTATCGCCCCGAAGAGCATTCGCCGACCGAGACCTGGCCGGCGATGATCGCGGCCGTCACCGACCTCGACGGCAAGATCACCGGGGCGCATCGCACCTGGCTCGATCCGCGCCGCCGCGACAAGGCGCCAATCGACACGCCGAGGCGAGCCATGGGCGATCTTCTCGGCAACGCGGTCCGCTTCGGCATCGGCAGCGATGTGATAGCGGCGGGCGAAGGCATCGAGACCGTCCTGTCGCTTCGGCAGGTCCTTCCCGACATGCCGATGCTGGCGGCGCTCTCCGCAGCCCATCTCGCTGCCATCCTGTTCCCCGACACACTGCGGCGGCTCTACATCGTCCGCGACAACGATCCGGCCGGTGATGCGGCGCGCGACACCCTCATCGAACGGGCCGACGCGGGAGGGATCGAGGCGATTGTCATCTCGCCGCAGCTGGGCGACTTCAACGAGGATCTGCGCAGCCTCGGCCTAGACACATTGAGCGTGGAAGCCCGGTTGCAGGTCGCGCCGCAGGACGTCGCGCGCTTCATGGCGTTGGCGGCATAGCCGGCAGGAGAACGGGCGTGAGTTTCGCCGCCGTGCTCGGCGGATGCATCATTCCATCGGAGGGGGACCGCGCCTCGGCCTTCGAGAGGGCGATCGGCCCACAAGCCGGCCAACCGGGCAATGGCGGCGGCCGACTATTTTCCGGCGCGGCCCAGAGGCCGCTTTCCATCGCGAAGCAAAATAGCCGGCCTTAGCCATCGAGCCCCACGCTTTCGCTCCGGGTGCCCGGCCGTCCGGCCCGCGGGCTTCGTCGCCATGAAGGCCGCGACGGTCGCGGTCCAACCGATGGAGCATCCCATGCGCGATCACGACGACTACGAACCGCATCACGAATCCTCACCCACCGACCATGTCCTCAACGAACTGCAACTCCACGGCTACCGACCCTTCACCGACGAGCCCGACCAGCGGCTTCTGCCGGACGGCAACCAGGTCGCGGGCGCCGTCGCCGACATCTTCGACGCTCTGATCGGCACCCTGGCAGACACGCGCCTCGAACCTGACCTCGACGATCTCCTCTGGTCGACCGTGAACGTCTTCCACCGCGCGACCGACCGGATCGGCCGCGAACTGGATGACAATGAGCAGTCCCAGAAGCGGGCGCAACGCGAACAGGACGGCAGCGAGGTGAAATCGGTCGAACTGGAGCGCCTGATCGCAGAGGGCATCACGCTGATAGAGCGCCAGAACGCCTTCGAGCTAATGCGCGACCAGGCCGCCGAACACTACGAACGCCACGTCGGCAAGCCTTGGCTCCCGCGCAGCGGATCGAAGGTCAACCATCGCAATCTGACTTCGGCGATGATCGACAGCCGCGACTTCTTGATGGCGAAGAAGCGCGCCGACCAAGAGGTGCTCCTGCCGCCTGGCCCCAAGATCGTCGTCACCGGCGGCCTCGACTTCAATGATCACCAGCTTATCTGGGCAAAGCTCGATCAGGTTCACGCCAAGCACGCCGGCATGGTTCTGGTCCATGGAAAGTCGCCAAAGGGTGCCGAGAGAATCGCCTCGCTTTGGGCATCGAACCGCAATGTTCCGCAGATCGGCTTTGCACCCGATTGGACCAAGCACGGACGATCGGCACCGTTCAAGCGGAATGACCAGATGCTCGAGATCGTGCCGAAGGGCGTGCTGCACTTCCCGGGCACGGGCATAAATGACAACCTCGCCGACAAGGCCAAGAAGCTCGGCATTCCAGTTTGGAAGCACGGCGGCGCGTAAGCGCCGCCACGCATGCGCCGCTGCCTAGCGCTTCATCTTCGTGACTTTGTAGACGCACCCGGAGTGATCATACGTGGTCCAATCACCAACTTGCTGACCTTGGTCAAAGTAGCCGGACCGCAGCTTCGAACCGTCGCGGCGAAACCACTCCCAGTACCCGGTAGGTTGTCCCTCCATCGTCTGGCCGACGACCCACAAGCTTCCGTCCTTGTGTCGCTTCTCGAAAGCGAGCGTCTCCGTCATTGGCAGCCCCACGTTCAGTCTGGCTCGCCTGTCACTGCGATACGGGCGGATCGCGCGTAGAAGGCAAGCTCGGTGTCGTTTTGAATCAACGCGTCGAGGAGCGCTTTCATATCCGCTTGGTCCGAAGACGACTGAAAGGGGCCCGGCTGCCGCTCGATCGCCAGCACAGCGATCGTCAAAGCCTTTTTCACGAGGTGCAGGCTCCTTCCTGTGAACTCCGCCATCGTCCAGCCCTTCGCGACTCTACACTTGCCGCCAAGAACATAGCGCAAATGAAGCCATCTGAGGACACGACGCGAGGCTAAGTCGAAAGCAGCGTCGAGACTGAAAACGGGTCTCCCGACGCGAAGACCACCTCCGCCTATCAGCGCTGATCCTTGGTCCAGCCGCGGACTTGTCGCCATCAACCCATGAAGGGTCGGCTATGCGAGCATGCCGCCGCTGCGGCTTCGCCTGCGCGGTGATTGCAGTCCACGGCCGAACACTTCGGGCGCCTGTCGGCGGGGGATGGTCCCCCGCTCCAGCAGGAGCCCAGCAGATGTCCCTCAATCAAGCTCACGCCTTCGCCTTCAGCCTCGCCACCACCCTGATGGTCTCGATTGTCATCTTCCAGGCGGGCGACGGCAGCATTGGTGTCATGCCCGCGGGCGAATATGACGGCGAACTCGCCGCGATCGTCCATGAGGTTGATCCCTTCGCCCGCTGATCGCGGGCAAGGCTTCACGGCCGCAAGCGGAAGTCCGGCAGGATTTCCGCTCCCGTCCCGGCTTGTCATTCGCTATACTTCAGGCGCGCTGTGGTGGTGGTTGGAGTTGCCCCTGTTTGACCGGACAGTCAGCTATTGAGCTTGTGCCCGTATGAACTCCCGAGGGGAGCGCATTTTGAGCCCTGAGTGAGGATGGTTCTCGTTGTAATCCTCGAACCATCCGGCGAGCTTGCCGAGCGCGGTGAACGCATCTGGCAAGGGATTGACGCGAACATAGTCGCGTTTGAAGGTTTTGACGAAGCTCTCCGACATGCCATTCGACTCGGGGCTCTGGACTGGCGTGAAGCAGGCAATGAGATTGAGCGCTGTGGCGAAGTCGCGCGTCGCCTTGGCTGTGTAGGCGCTGCCATTGTCTGTCAGCCATTCGAGCGGCGCCGGCGACTTGAGGGCGCCAAACCTCCTCTCGACGGCCTCGAGCATCATGTCCCGGACCATCCCGCCGCTGATGCCCGATCCGACGACGGCATGCCATGCGATGATTTCCCGGTCATGGGCGTCGATGATGAAGGCGATCCGGATGAGGTCCCCGTTCCAGCACGAGATCTCGAACCCGTCTGAACACCAGCGAAGGTTCGAGCGCATGACGATGACTTTGCCGTCGTGGACACGGCCGGTCCGGCGGCCGGTGTGCCTGGCCAGCAGCATGGCGTTCTGGCGCATAATGCGGAAGACGCGTTTGTGGTTGACGGACGGCTCGCCCGCCTTGGCAAGCTCCCTGTTAGCCAGGGCCGTGATGCGGCGGTAGCCATAGGTCGGGCGCTCGTCGGCAATGCGGCGAACGAGCTGCACCAGGGTTTCATCCTCTAGCTTGCGATAGGGACCGCGGGGCTTCTTCGCGCGATACACCTTGTCATGAAGATGGGAGCGGGCCACTCCGATCGTCTTGGCAACCGCCTTCATCGGGAACCGTCCCTCAGCTGCGACAAGAGCCGCAAGCTCGGTTTTTTTGACTCCGACTTTGCCAGCGCCTCCCTGAGGATCTCAACCTCCATCGTCTTGCGGCCGAGCAGCCGTTCGAGGTCGCGGACGCGCTCTTCGAGCCGTCGCACTTCCGAACTCCCAACCACAGGCTCGTCTGATCCCACCGCTGTCGCTCCGCCTTCCGTCAACAGACGGCGCCAACGATAAAGCAGATTGGGCGCGACGCCACGTCGTCTCGCCACGGACGACACCGTCTCGCCCGGGAGGAAACTCTCCTCGATGATCTGAAGCTTCTGCTCGGTTGACCAGTGTCGGCGCCGTGCCTCGCCGGTGATCAGTTCGATCCGTCGATAATCGTCAGCCATAAGCCTGTGCTTGAGGATAGCCTCAAGCCTCCCGCGTTATGCCGACTGTCCGGTCGAAATGGGGGCCAGTTCAGTGGTGGAGGCGCGATCGTCAGCCATGAACGATTGGAAACCACTGCCATGATCGTCCTTGCCATACTCGCATCCCTCTTCGCCGTCGGCCTGCTCTGCTGGCTGGTGTTCACCTTGGCCGTTTTCGCTCTGCCCGCCTTCGTCGGCGTGACGACGGGCGCCTGGGCCAACGAAGGCGGCGCCGGCATTGCCGGCGCTGTCGTCGTGGGCGCGCTTGCGGCGGCGATGACGCTCGCCATCGGGCACCTCCTGATCGCCTTCGTCCGCCCGATGTGGCTGAAACTCGTCGTGGTGATCGCCTTCGTCGCCCCGGCGGCGATCGCGGGTTTTCATGCCACCCATGGCATCGTGAAGCACCTGATGCCGTCGGAAGCGTGGCAGATGGCGTTTTCGATCTTCGGGGCCGTCGCGGTCGGGATCACCGCCTTCCTCCGGGTCGCTGGACTAGTGGCGACTCCCAGCCCATCCAGCCCGGACCTTACTCGGGCATGATCTTTGTCGACGTCGTTCCGGCGGACCGGAACAGCACCAGACAAAGCATATCCTCGTAGCCTCCGAGGTTGCAGATGAAGCGGTGGGTGCTGATTGTTCATCGCGCCGAAAAGCAACCCGCGGGGGAGCGCTTTGGGCAACACCGGCAGCGCATCCGCTCGTGCACCGAAGGCAGAGACACTCCCGGTGGCAGTGGACGGAGATGCTGGAGCAATGCCTGTCGATGGGGAACGAAGC
Source organism: Novosphingobium sp. CCH12-A3 (assembly GCF_001556015.1). NCBI lineage: Bacteria > Pseudomonadati > Pseudomonadota > Alphaproteobacteria > Sphingomonadales > Sphingomonadaceae > Novosphingobium > Novosphingobium sp. CCH12-A3. The sequence continues at coordinate 20,943 of NZ_LSIA01000281.1, forward strand.
CGCTGCGCACACCCTGCGCCAACTTGCCGATGCGGGAGGGTCGCCATCTTCTCCGTTATCTGACCGTGCCTAGACCGCTCCAAACGGCCTCTTCAATGGCCTGATCTGGCCGAAGTACGGCTTCGCCTCGATCGCCTATGACGCAACAGCCGCGTCGAACTTTCTTCCCCTGCCGGCTGCGCCGTCATTCCTCGCGAGACAAGAAAGCCCTCCTAAGCTGTCAGGCCCCTTCGGGGTGCGCCGTCGACCGCCTCCGGCCTGCCGATCGCCATCGAGGCCGCAATGGTGCGGGCTCGGGAACGGAAAACGGAGAATTACAATGGCGACCATCGGCACCTTCAAGAAGACCGGCTCGAACGAGTTCACCGGCGAAATCGTCACCCTCAGCGTCCAGGCCAAGGGCGTGCGCATCGTCCCCGATACCCGCGCCACCGGCGAGAACGCTCCCAGCCACCGCGTCCTGGTGGGCCGCGCCGAGATCGGCGCCGCCTGGTCGAAGCGCTCCAACGAGGGCCGCGAATATCTCGGCCTCAAGCTCGACGATCCGAGCTTCAACGCCCCGATCTACGCCAACCTCTTCGACGACGAGGACGGCGATACCTTCTCGCTGATCTGGTCCCGCCCGAGCGGGCGGCGCGGCGACTGAGGCCTCCGCGCAAGGCCCCGGCCGGAAGGTCGGGGCCTTTCAGCTTTCTGGCAACCGAATCAGCTGACGTTTGCCCGGTCGGCTTTGCGGTGGCCAAACTGGCATAGGGCGACTATTATAGTCGTAGTTCTGGCGTGCGCGTAGGTCCGAGTGGGAGGTGATCATGCATGATCACCGCCCGACAATCACGGGCCGCGCGCGCGTTGCTGGGTTGGACACAGGAGACGCTCGCTGACAAGGCTCGCGTATCTCTGACCGCCCTCAAGCGCCTCGAGTCCGCCAGTGGCCTCGAGGTGTACGAGAGCACGCGGGATGAGGTCAGGCGCGCTTTCGAACAGAATGGCGTCGTGTTCCTGAGCTCCGACCGTGGTGTGGGAGTGATGGTGGTTGATCGCAAAGGGCAAGCCTGACGCCACGCGAGGAGCGAACTCGCAAACGCCCCTCTCATCGGGTTGCGCTAGAAGCTCGCTCGTAACATCGTTAACAAAATGCTCCAGTATGGATGGATATCCGCGCCGGGGAACGCCGTGACTACAAGCTTATTTCTTGATGAACCGCCAAGCAGCGCGACGCCGACCGCGTATGACGCGGCCAATGTGAAGCTTTACCTGCGTTTGCTGGATGCCGAAGCGCAAGGCGCTTCCTGGGCAGACGTCGTCGAGACGATTTTCGGGATTTCGGTGAACGCCGAGCCCGAGCGTGCCGAGCGCGTTTACCGCTCGCATCTCGCGCGCGCAAAGTGGATGACGAAGAACGGCTATAGCGGTTTACTGGCCGGCCGCGTGAACTGAACGTGATGCAGGTTTCGCATCACGTTGCTCCGCCTTCGTTATTCCCAGCCCTCACACAACTTGGAATCGTGTCCGCAGCTCAATTCGCGCGCTAAAACTGCGGAGGCTGTGGAGGATGTCTGAAGAAGATTCATGGCGGTCAGAGGCCGCTTACGACTATGTCGATGCTCTGTCTCCCGGAGATCTCGCCTGGGAGTTTTTGCGGAGAAACACCGAGTACCGGCGATCATACGACGAATTCCTCCAGGCAGGCGACAACACCGAAGAACTAACCCGGGAGTTTACATCCCGATGGGGGTTGCGATTTCCCGGCAGACCCTTCTGCATCTGCAATCGTCTCTCCAGTCTATTGGGACGCCCACTTCGATCCATCGATCGTCGTCCTCGGCAAAATCCCGACGGCTCACACGCCTCCCTCACTTGACGATTTCATCAGGGCGCAGGCCATAAATGGCATCGATGGCGAGATGCTGCGCCTTCAGATCCGGGGCGAAAAGTTCGACGCTTCTTTCCGCGACGGTGCCGGAAGTCTCGCGGCCATGGTCCTTCTCGATGAGCTTACGCCCGACCGCCTGAGCGCGCTGGCTCGTTTTTGGGCGGCTCTCGCTGGAAAAACCGTCCCGCCGGATCCGCGTATCACCCGATCCCGACAAAAGCGGGCGCGCGAAATGCTGCGCGTCCTCGACGGTCGGGCATCCGGAGCGACGTATCGTGCAATCGCCGACGCCGTCTTTCCCAAACATGATCACGACGCAGCCTCGTGGGTAGGCAGCGCAATCCGCGAGACGACCATTCGCCTGGCTAGAGACGGCGCGAAGCTCGTCCACGGCGGCTATCGTTCGATCTTGCGTCGGCCACGCCGAGACCGCTGACGCCCCAAAGGGTGTCGAACTTATCTCCTTTACTTCGACATCGTGCCGACCGCCGCAATCGCGCCACCGTGACCGCAATCCGCCGCCTGTCCGAGGCAGGCGCCGCGAAACCACGGAGGTTCGATCATGGACGAAACGGCCGCCCCCATGCCGCCACGCTACCTCAGGACAGAGGAAGCCGCGCGCTTTCTCGGGCTGTCGGAGCGCACGCTCGAAAAGCACCGAACATATGGCACCGGACCGACCTACCGGAAGCTCGGTGGACGGGTGGTCTATTCGCTGACCGACCTGCAGGCGTGGGCCGATCGCGGCTTGGTGACCTCCACCTCGGATCCGCGTGGCGGCATCGTCGCTCCTGCGAAAGCTGCGGCCTCCCAAGGCCGCAACGCCGGCACGTCCGGCCTTCGCTGATCCGATCTCCGTGATGTCGTCCCGCCATCAACGCAGCGACGAGCGAGCGCAACTCGACCTCTTCCGGGCGCTGCCCGGTGACTTGGCACCTCGCGATGCGCAGGACCTGATGGCCTATCCGTTCTTCTCCCTCGCCAAGTCGAAGCGGCTTGCGCCGATCGACTTCAAGGCCGGCTCGGTCAAGATCCGTGTCGAGGCAGTGCCCGAGCATGGCATGGCGACGATCTGGGACGCCGACATCCTCATCTGGGCCGCCTCACAGATCGTCGAGGCTCGCGACGTGGGGCTCCAGCCGTCGCGGCTGATGGCCACGACCCCGTATGAAATCCTGAACTTCATCGGCCGCGGCGTATCGCTGCGGGATTACGATCGGCTCAAGGCCGCACTCGACCGACTGCAGTCGACTACCGTCGCGACCTCGATCCGCCAGCCGACAGAGCGTCGGATGCACCGGTTCTCCTGGATCAACGAGTGGAAGGAACGAGCCGACCAACGCGGCAGGCCGCTCGGCCTCGAACTCATCGTTCCCGACTGGTTTTACAGCGCGGTGCTCGACGACGCGCTGGTGCTCACCATCGACCGCAACTACTTCGGCCTGACCGGAGGGCTGGAGCGCTGGCTGTACCGCCTGGTGCGCAAGCACGGCGGCAAGCAGGAGTTCGGCTGGAGCTTCGACTTTCCGCACCTCCATGCAAAGTCGGGTAGCCTCTCGCCGCTCAAGCACTTTGCCTACGACCTCCGCGAGATCGTCCGCCGGCAGCCGCTCCCCGGGTATCAGCTCACCATCGAGCAGTGCGTCGGCGGTCCCGACATCCTGTCCTTCGCACCCACCGATCCCGACGCGCTTGGCATTCCGCGCCGCCGTCGCCGCTCGAAAACTCGCCCTGGGGATAAGCTGTGAATCGTCTCGTGCTATCGGGGACCGGCACTATCGTGCCATCGGGGACCGAAGTCTCGTGCTATCGGGGACCGGATTCGACGAATCCTCGCGCTGAATCAGCGACTTGCAAGCCCTGTAACTTATCTAACCTAGATTCCTACGGAATCTTTCTAACGCGACCGTGCTTTTCGGCCGCTGTGGACGAGTCCCCGATCGCCGGGAGACCGTCATGATTGTCGCGCTGCTCAACCAGAAGGGCGGCGTCGGGAAGACGACGCTCGCCCTGCACCTCGCCGGCGAATGGGCTCGCCGTGGACAGCGCGTGACGCTGATCGACGCCGACCCCCAGGGTTCGGCGCTCGACTGGTCGCAGCAGCGCAGCCGAGAGGGGTTGGAGCGGCTGTTCGGTGTCGTCGGCCTGGCCCGCGATACGCTCCACCGCGAAGCGCCGGAGTTGGCCCGCGACGTTGACCATGTCGTCATCGACGGCCCGCCGCGCGTCGCTGGGCTGATGCGCTCGGCGCTGCTCGCGGCCGATCTCGTGCTCATTCCGGTGCAGCCGTCGCCGCTCGATGGCTGGGCCTCCGCCGAAATGCTCTCGCTGCTCGGCGAAGCACGCATCTACCGCCCGCAACTCGCCGCCCGCTTCGTGCTGAACCGCTGCGCGGCTCGCACCGTGTTGGCCCGCGAGACCGCCGAAACGCTCGCGGATCACGACCCGCCCTTGCTCTCGACCACGATCGGCCAGCGCATCGTCTTCGCCGATGTCGTGCAGACCGGCCGGCTCGCCGCCGAGCAGGACGAGGATTGCCCTGGCGCGCGCGAGATCGCCGCGCTCGCGGCGGAAGTCGCGAGGATCGGCGCATGAGCGCGCGGTTCCCGAAACGCAGCTTCGCGGCGCGTCCGGCCGATCCGGAGAGCTGGATCAAGGCGCCCGAGCGCCACACCCCGCGCGCACAAGCCGGCGAGGACTTCTCGGCGCGACTGACGATCGACGTGACTGCGGATATGCGCGGCCGCATCAAGATCGCCGCCTTCCAGCGCGGGCAGACCGTCGCCGACATGCTGCGCGCGCTGTTCGAGCGCGAATTCCCACCCCCGTCAGGAGAAGGATCATGACCGGCCATGTCGCCGCGCCAATGCGCGTCGGCCGCGCTGCCGCCGAGCCGCCGCCAGAAGCTTTCACCCAGGTCGAACTTACTTGGGTCGAGAAGCGAACGGAGCACTGGATACGGTTCGGTCGCGAGATACGCGAACAGATCCTCGACCGGCGCCGACGCATCCTCTTCTTCCCTCCCGGAAGCATCTTTGCGCTGGTCCGATGGGCCGCGAATGAGCACGGGACAGTGCTCTCGCGCCTCGACATCCTGCGCGCTGTTGAGCCTGCTGCGCCGTGCCAGACGATGCCGACCGTCACGCCCGGAGCGGACATCCTCCTGCGCGTCGACGGCTGGCCGAAGGTGGAGCGCATGCTCCAGCTCATCGACGCCATCGAGGCGCGTGGCATCGAGCCGATCGAGGTCTCGCCGGACCATTGGCGCCACGTCCACAACCGAATGACCGTCGGCGAAACGCCACGCGCTTATGGTCTTCGGCAGCATCGCGCCTTTCTCCTGCGCGAGGAGATCGGCGCATGACGCGGCTCTCCTACGCCATCGCCACGACGGCGGCGGTGTCGCTTCTAGGCCTCGCCTCGATCGCCTCATTCGCGCCGCGCCTCATCTGGAACGCTTCAGCCAGCACGCCGGTCGGCTTCTACACGATCGGCGATGTAGGCGCCCTCGACGTGACCGATCTGGTGGCGGTCGACGCGCCCGAGCCGCTCGCAACATTCCTGTCCGATGGCGACTACCTGCCACGCGGCGTACCGCTCTTGAAGCGCGTCGCCGCCCTCCCGGGTCAGCGGGTTTGCCGGACTGGGCTCGCTATCACGGTCGACGGCGTGCCGATCGGCGACGCCCTCGATCGCGATCGTCGCGGTCGCCCGCTCCCCGTTTGGCAGGGCTGCCGCTTGGTCGCGGCTGGCGAGTTGTTCCTGATGAACTGGCAGGTCCGCGACAGCCTCGACGGCCGCTACTTCGGCCCGCTTCCGGCCACCGCCGTGATCGGCCGGGCCACCCCTCTCTACACCGACGAGGACGGCGATGGCCGCTTCGTCTGGCGCGCGCCGACGCGGTGACGGCGCGCCCATGACCCTGTCCACCGCAATCTGAAGGAGACGACCAATGCCCGTGATCGGTCAATTCATGCGCGAGAATGATGGCTTCATCGGCCATCTGACGACACTTTCCCTGCACCAGGACATCATCATCGTCGCGGCCGAGCCGTCCGAAGCTGAGAACGCGCCCGACTACCGCGTCCATGTGCTCGACACCATGAGCAACGAGACCGGCGCGGAGATCGGCGCGGGTTGGAAGCGCACCGGCGAGAAGGCCGGCGAATACGTCTCGCTGCAGCTTGACGATCCGACCTTCGAACATCCGATCCGCGCCAACCTGTTCCAGTCGGCCGACGACAAGTCCGCCTGGGGCCTGCACTGGAACCGTCCGCCAAAGCGCGGCGAGCGGGACTGAACGATGCCCGCCACACGCATCAAACCTGTCGTCGGAGGGAGGATCGCCCTCCGACGTGCAGCTCTCCTTCTCCTTTCCGGCCTGGTCCTCGCCGGATCCGCCGCGAGCACTGCCTGCGCCCAGCAGGCGCAGGTCGAGCAGCCATCACGCAGCGATCCCTATGGCGCGTACATCGCAGAGGCGTCTCAGCGGTTTGGCGTTCCAGAAACGTGGATACGTGCCGTCATGCGCGTCGAAAGCGCGGGCGATGTGCGCGCGATCTCGTCGGCCGGCGCAATGAGCCTGATGCAAATCATGCCCGCCACGTGGGAGGAGTTGCGCGTCCGGCATCGGCTCGGCGGCAACCCCTACGACCCCCGGGACAACATTCTGGCGGGTGCTGCATATCTGCGCGAGATGCACGACCGCTACGGATCGCCGGGGTTTTTGGCGGCGTACAACGCGGGTCCGGGCCGCTACGAAGAGTATCTCGCCGGCCGCCCATTGCCGGCCGAAACGCGCGCCTATGTCGCGACGCTCGCCCCCATCGTGGGGGGCGGTGAACTCACCGGCCCTGTCATGGTGGCGTCCGCCGATCCGCTGACCTGGACGAGAGCGCCGCTCTTCGTCGCACAGTCGGCCGGCAGAGAGTCTGTCGTGCCGTTGCAGTCTGAAGGCAAGTCGGACACCGCCACGGCGGTGGCACCGGTGCGCGATCAAGGCCCCGTGGCTTCGCCCACCGATGGCCTTTTCGTTGCGCGCAGCGTTTCCGGGGGACCGCGATGACCGCGTTCGCACCCGTTCGTACCGTGGCGTGCCTTGGCGGGAGATGGGCAGTCTGCGGAGGGGGAGCAGTCAGCACAACCGAACGATGGCGAGATAAAAGCCGGCGATGTGCGGCTTGGTGCGGTCGTGTGTTTTCAGGGACTTATGGCGTGTTTGCGCGAGGTGCGCCTAACTGGCGCAGCCTGCGCAATCGCCATTTTTCCAAGTGGTTCCTTCGCTTTGCGCGATGTGCGGAGCTTTGGCGATGAGCGGCGAGGACGATTTCCGCATCCGGCCTGGCCGCATCCGCTCGACACGCGCACAACAGGCACGGCCCTTCATCGCTCAAGCACTTGCGGCCGCACAGCGGGCTGGCGGCCGCGTCTCGCGATCCGGCCAGATCACCACGAGCAATCGCTCGCGGTTCGGTCGCGGGCAACGCGCGACAGTGCAGGCAAACCGGCTCCTGACCAGCCGGTCTCGCAACGTGGTTATCAAGACGCGCGTCGTGCGGCACACCGCTAAGGCCGCGCCGCTTAGCGCCCACCTCAGCTACCTCCGGCGCGAGGGTGTTACCCGGGACGGGGAGAAGGCCCAGCTGTTCGGTCCCGAGACCGGAGACGCCGATCCGAAGGCCTTCGCTGAGCGAACCCAGGACGACCGCCATCATTTCCGCTTCATCGTCTCACCGGAGGACGCAACGGAGATGTCCGACCTCAGGACATACGCCCGCGACCTGATGGGGCAGATGGAAAAGGACCTCGGCACCAAGCTCGATTGGGTCGGCGTCGATCATTGGAACACCGACAATCCCCATGTCCACATCATCCTGCGAGGACGTACCGACGACAGCCAGGACCTCGTAATCTCCCGCGACTACATCAAGGAAGGCATGCGCGCCCGCGCGCAAGACCTCGTCACCCAGGAACTGGGGCCCCGCACCGAGCAGGAGATCCGTCGTAACCTCGGACGTCAGGTCGAGGCGGAACGCTGGACCGATCTCGATCGGCAGATCTCCCGCGACAGCTATCGCACCGGCATCGTCGACCTCGCGCCACGTCCCGATCAGAAGCCTGACGAATTCCACGCGTTGAAGGTCGGCAGGATGCGCAAGCTGGAGACGCTTGGTCTCGCCGATCAGGTCGGTCCCGGTCAGTGGGTTGTGTCGGAGACTGCGGAGAAGACGCTGCGCGCCCTCGGTGAACGCGGCGACATCATCAAGCGCATCCATCGTGGCCTGACCGAGCGTGGCATCGAGCGTGGCGCCGCGAGCTATGTGCTCGCGGGCGAAAGCATCGATGACCCTGTCATCGGGCGTCTGGTCGATCGCGGTCTCGACGACGAACTGAAGGGCACGGCCTATGCCGTCGTCGACGGCACCGACGGGCGAACCCATCATATTAAGCTCCCCGATCTCGACGCGGCTGCCGACAGCGCGCCGGGTTCGATCGTCGAGCTGCGCAAGTTCGACAACGTGCAGGGCCGCCGCCGTGTCGCACTCGCTGTTCGATCCGATCTCGATATCGAACAGCAGGTCCATGCGACCGGCGCCACCTGGCTCGACCGGCAGGCCATCGCCCGCGAACCGGTGGCTCTCGGTGGTGGCGGCTTTGGCGCGGAGGTGCGGCAGGCAATGGACCGACGCGCCGAGCATCTTATCCACCAAGGGCTCGCCGAACGGCAGACCCGTGGCGTCAGCTTCTCGCCCGGACTGATCGACTCGCTGCGCCAGCGCGAGGTCGAAGCGCTCGGCGAGAAGCTCGCGGCCGAAACCGGCCGGCCATTCACCAAGGCCGGAACGGGTGAGTATGTAGCGGGCACCTATCGGCAACGCTTTGCGCTCGCCTCGGGCCGCTTCGCCATGATCGACGACGGGCTCGGCTTCCAGCTCGTGCCCTGGACGCCGTCCCTCGAACGTCAACTCGGCCAGCACGTCTCCGGGGTCTCACGCGGGGGCGGCGGCGTCGACTGGAGCTTCGGCCGCAATCGCGGCCTCGGCATGTAGCCCCACCAAGAAAGGAGTGCCTGCCATGTCGGCGACGAAAATCCTCTGGGGGCAGATCCTCACCGTGTTCCTGATCGTTTTGATGACGACCTGGGGTGCCACGCAATGGACAGCCTACCGTCTCGGCTTCCAGCCCCAGCTCGGTCAGCCTTGGTTCGAACTGGCCGGATGGCCGATCTATTATCCCCCGGCCTTCTTCTGGTGGTGGTATTTCTACGACGCCTATGCGCCGCCTATCTTCGTCGAGGGCGCCTACATGGCCGCGTCGGGTGGCTTCATCTCCATCGCCGTCGCGATCGGCATGTCGGTATGGCGGGCGCGTGAAGCCAAGAACGTCGAGACCTATGGCTCGGCCCGCTGGGCGCGACCGGAAGAGGTGAAGGCTGCAGGACTGCTCGGCCCCGACGGAGTCGTACTCGGCAGGCATGAGCGCGAGTATCTCCGCCATGACGGTCCGGAGCATGTGCTGTGCTTCGCGCCGACCCGTTCAGGCAAGGGCGTGGGCCTAGTGGTGCCTTCGCTCTTGACCTGGCCGGGGTCGGCGATCGTCCACGACATCAAGGGCGAGAACTGGACGCTCACCGCCGGCTATCGCGCACGGCATGGCCGCGTGCTGCTCTTCGATCCGACGAACGCGAAGTCGGCGGCCTACAACCCGCTGCTCGAAGTGCGCCGCGGCGAATGGGAAGTCCGCGACGTGCAGAACATCGCCGACATTCTCGTCGACCCGGAAGGCTCGCTCGAAAAGCGAAACCACTGGGAGAAGACATCGCACGCCCTTCTGGTCGGCGCGATCCTGCATGTCCTGTACGCAGAGGCCGACAAGACATTGGCCGGCGTCGCCGCCTTTCTCTCCGATCCGAAGCGCCCGATCGAGTCGACCCTCGCGGCGATGATGAAGACCGCCCATCTCGGCGAGGCCGGTCCACATCCGGTGATCGCCAGCGCCGCCCGCGAACTGCTCAACAAGTCCGATAACGAGCGCTCCGGGGTGCTGTCGACAGCGATGTCGTTCCTCGGTCTGTATCGCGATCCCGTCGTGGCCGAGGTCACCCGTCGCTGCGACTGGCGTATCGCCGACATGGTTGGCGGCAAGTATCCGACCACGCTCTACCTCGTGGTGCCGCCATCTGACATAAACCGGACCAAGCCGCTGATCCGCCTGATCCTCAATCAGGTCGGACGTCGGTTGACGGAAGATCTGCAGGCGAAGAGCAATCGACACCGGCTGCTGCTCATGCTCGACGAATTTCCCGCACTTGGACGCTTAGACTTCTTCGAGAGCGCGCTCGCCTTCATGGCGGGTTACGGGTTGAAAGCTTTCCTCATCGCGCAATCGCTGAACCAAATCGAGAAAGCCTACGGCCCGAACAACTCGATCCTCGATAACTGCCATGTGCGCGTCAGCTTCGCCACCAACGACGAGCGAACCGCCAAGCGCGTTTCGGACGCGCTTGGCACCGCGACCGAAATGAAGGCCATGAAGAACTATGCCGGCCACCGGCTATCGCCCTGGCTCGGCCACCTGATGGTGTCGCGCTCGGAGACTGCACGGCAATTGCTCACGCCGGGCGAGATCATGCAGCTCCCGCCGTCAGACGAGATCGTCATGGTCGCCGGCATCCCGCCTATCCGCGCAAAGAAGGCACGCTATTACGAGGATCGTCGGCTCCAGGAGCGCATCCTTACGCCTCCCGCACTCACGAAGCCCGCAAGCGCTCGAGCCGACGATTGGAGCGCGCTCGCCATACCGGAACCTCCCGTGGTGAGTGCGCCAGCTACGGCAGATAACCTAGCCGACGACGACCCGACGGACTCCGAGCAACGGCATCAGCCTGAACTGAGCCGCATGAAAACCGTCGAACGCAAGGCGATCGTCGACAACGAATTCGAGATCGATCCTCGCGACGACGTCGATGAGGATGCTGCGCGCCTCAGCCGCATGACGCAGGCCATGCGCCAGGTCGCTCGGCAGGCATCGCTCGATCCCGGCGATGGCATCGATCTGTAGGAGGCGGGGGTGACCAAACCTTTGAAGAAGCAGCGGCTGTCGGTCTATCTCGACCCGGACGTCATGAAGGCGCTCGCAGCCCATGCTGCCCGGCGCGATCTGTCCCTGTCACTGGTAGCCGAGGCCGGTATCGCTTCATTCCTCTCGCCGGACGCTGCCGAGCGTCAGGAGGCCGCGACGACGAAGCGGCTTGACCAGCTCGACCGACGCATGGCGCGCATGGAGCGCGATCTGGGAATATCGGTCGAGACGCTAGCCGTGTTCATCCGCTTCTGGCTGACCTCCAACCCGCCGTTGCCGGAGCCGGCGCAGGTCGCGGCTCGCGCCAAAGCGTCGGAGCGCTACGAAGCCTTCGTGACCGCGCTCGGCAGACGACTCGCGCAAGGTCCGAAGCTCAGGCAGGAAATCGCGGAAGACATCCCCGCGCGCGACGCGGAATAATCACTGTTTGACGTATCACAAGTATTCGACCGTTCCGCCGTTTCCCTGTCTTTGTACGCCACAGTACGACGGCCACATGATGGTTGTTGTCACGCCATGATTTCTGCCTCTTCTACTCATCCCCGATCCAGGGCCGCCCGCGGCGGTCCCGCAAAAGAACGGGGACGACGTGACGGCAGCTCACCAGAAATCGGAGGCGATCCTTCGCGGTGCTCGGATGCTGCGCACTGCGCTCGGCCCGGCGATCGCCACGTTTCTGGAAGACCCCGCGATCGTCGAGGTGATGCTCAACCCCGACGGGCGGCTCTGGGTCGACCGGTTGTCGGAAGGTCTCTCCGACACCGGTGAACGCCTATCTCCAGCCGACGGCGAACGCATAGTTCGACTTGTCGCACATCACGTCGGGGCCGAGGTTCATGCCGGGGCGCCCCGCGTCTCCGCCGAACTGCCTGAAACAGGGGAGCGGTTTGAGGGCCTTCTGCCGCCAGTGGTGTCCGCGCCGGCTTTCGCGATCCGGAAGCCAGCCGTCGCCGTGTTCACGCTCGATGACTATGTCGCGGCTGGCATCATGCTGTCCGACCAAGCCGAAACGCTGCGTCAGGCCGTTCTTCATAGGCGGAACATCCTCGTCGCCGGCGGCACCTCCACCGGTAAGACCACGCTCACGAACGCCCTGTTAGCGGAGGTATCGAAGACATCCGATCGCGTCGTGTTGATCGAGGACACCCGTGAACTGCAATGCGCCGCGCCAAACCTGGTCGCAATGCGCACGAAGGACGGCGTAGCTTCTCTCTCCGATCTTGTCCGTTCCTCGCTGCGTCTTCGTCCCGACCGCATCCCGATCGGCGAAGTGCGCGGTGCAGAGGCGCTCGATCTGCTGAAGGCCTGGGGCACCGGCCATCCCGGCGGCGTCGGCACGATCCACGCCGGCACCGCCATTGGCGCTCTTCGCCGGATGGAGCAACTCATCCAGGAAGCCGTCGTCACGGTTCCGCGCGCGCTGATCGCCGAGACCATTGATCTGGTTGCGGTGCTCTCCGGCCGCGGCTCCTCGCGCCGCCTTGCCGAGCTTGCCCGCGTCGAAGGCCTGGGCCCCGACGGTGACTACTGCGTCACTCCAACAATTCCGTCCATCTCAGGAGACAGGTAATGATCAAGCATGCCCTGCGCATCCGCCGTCACATAGCCACGGCAGCTTCCGTCACTTTCATTTCCATAGCCCTCGCACCTGCCGCTCATGCGTCCGGTTCGTCGATGCCATGGGAAGCTCCTCTGCAGTCGATCCTCGAATCGATCGAGGGCCCGGTCGCAAAGATCATCGCGGTGATGATCATCATCATCACCGGCCTGACTCTCGCCTTCGGCGACACGTCGGGCGGAGCGCGCCGCCTGATCCAGATCGTGTTCGGCCTGTCGATCGCCTTCGCCGCGTCGAGCTTCTTCCTTTCGTTCTTCTCGTTCGGCGGCGGGGCGCTTGTCTGATGGCCGTTGGAGCGGATCATAGCGCGGACGTGCCGGGCTTTTCCGTGCCGGTTCATCGTGCGCTGACCGAGCACATCCTGCTCGGCGGTGCGCCGCGCTCGCTCGCGATCCTCAATGGTACCCTGGCCGCCGCGCTTGGCTTGGGCCTTCGCCTTTGGCTGGTCGGGCTGGCGCTATGGGCGGTCGGCCACTTCGCCGCCGTCTGGGCGGCCAAACGTGATCCGCAATTTGTCGACGTCGTGCGCAAGCATCTGCGCATCCCCGGCCACTTGGCGACTTGAGGAGCCGGGCAATGATGAACCTATCCGAATACCGCAATCGGAATACCCGGCTCGCCGACTTCCTACCCTGGGCGGCGCTCGCCGGCGAAGGCGTCGTCCTCAACAAAGACGGCAGCCTGCAGCGCTCGGCCCGCTTTCGCGGTCCTGACCTCGACAGCGCAGTGCCAGCCGAGCTCGTCGCCGTCGCTGGCCGGCTGAACAACGCCTTCCGTCGCCTCGGTTCCGGATGGGCCATATTCGTCGAAGCGCAGCGCCATGGCGCCGTGTCATATCCGGCAAGCACATTTGCCGACAGCGCTTCGGCGCTTGTCGATGCCGAGCGCAAGGCAGACTTTGAAGAAGCCGGCGCCCATTTCGAATCCAGCTACTTCCTCACATTCCTTTATCTACCGCCGGCCGAGGATGCCGCCCGTGCCGAGACCTGGCTTTACGAGGGTCGGGACCATGCCGGCGTCGATGCGCGCGAAGTGCTCCGAAGTTTTGTCGATCGCACCGACCGTATCCTCAACCTGATAGACGCCTTCATGCCGGAGTGCGTATGGCTCGATGACGCCGAAACGCTCACCTACCTGCATTCGACGATCTCGACGAAGCGCCATCGCGTCCGCGTGCCCGAAACGCCGATGTACCTCGACGCTTTGCTCGCCGATCAGCCGCTTACCGGCGGGCTGGAGCCCCGGCTTGGAGATGCGCACGTACGCATCCTCACTATCGTCGGCTTCCCGACCGCGACGACGCCCGGCATCCTCGACGAGCTGAACCGGCTCGCCTTTCCCTATCGCTGGTCGACCCGAGCGATCCTGCTCGACAAGACCGACGCGACCAAGCTGCTGACAAAGATCAGGCGGCAGTGGTTCGCAAAGCGCAAGTCGATCGCCGCCATTCTCAAGGAGGTGATGACCAACGAGGCATCGGCGCTCGTTGACACCGACGCGGCGAACAAGGCTGCTGACGCTGATATGGCGCTGCAGGAGCTGGGCGCCGACTATGCCGGCCAAGCCTACGTGACCGCGACCATCACCGTCTGGGATGATGATCCCCGCGTCGCGGCCGAGAAGCTCCGGCTGGTGGAAAAGGTCATTCAGGGCCGCGACTTCACGGCGATGACTGAGACCATCAATGCTGTCGACGCCTGGCTGGGCTCACTCCCCGGGCATGTCTACGCCAACGTCCGCCAGCCGCCCATCAGCACATTGAATCTCGCTCACATGATCCCGCTATCAGCGGTGTGGGCGGGACCGGAACGGGACGAGCACTTCGATGCACCCCCACTGCTTTACGGCAGAACGGAGGGCTCGACCCCGTTCCGGCTTTCCATCCACGTCGGCGATGTCGGTCATACGCTGATCGTCGGGCCGACCGGCGCCGGTAAATCGGTGCTTCTCGCACTAATGGCGCTTCAGTTCCGCCGCTATCCACAATCTCAGGTCTTCGCCTTCGACTTCGGCGGATCGATCCGCGCCGCGGCGCTCGCCATGCAGGGCGACTGGCATGATCTCGGCGGCGGTTTGACCGAGGGCTCCGAGGAGAGTGTGTCGCTCCAGCCGCTCGCCCGCATCGACGACGTCGCCGAGCGCGCCTGGGCCTCCGACTGGCTGATCGCGATCCTTTCCCGAGAGAGCGTGCCGGTTACGCCCGAGGTCAAGGAGCATTTGTGGTCGGCGCTTTCGTCGTTGGCGTCGGCGCCGGTCGCCGAGCGCACGTTGACCGGGCTGTCCGTCCTTCTCCAGTCCAACGACCTGAAACAGGCGCTGCGACCCTACTGCGTCGGCGGCCCCTATGGCCGGCTGTTGGACGCTGAGGCCGAGCATCTTGGCGAGGCGCATGTCCAGGCTTTCGAGACCGAAGGTCTGATCGGCACCGGCGCAGCGGCAGCGGTGCTCGCTTATCTCTTCCATCGCATCGAGGACCGCCTCGACGGCCGGCCGACACTCCTGATCGTGGATGAAGGTTGGCTCGCCCTCGACGACGACGGCTTCGCCGGACAACTCCGCGAATGGCTGAAGACGCTGCGCAAGAAAAACGCCAGCGTCATCTTCGCCACCCAGTCGCTCTCCGACATCGACGGCTCTGCGATAGCGCCGGCGATTATCGAGAGCTGCCAAACGCGCATCCTCCTGCCGAACGAGCGCGCGGTCGAGCCGCAGATCACCGCGATTTACCGCCGATTCGGTCTCAACGACCGGCAGATCGAAATCCTCGCGCGGGCAACGCCCAAGCGAGACTATTACTGCCAGTCGCGACGGGGCAATCGCCTGTTCGAGCTGGGCCTGTCGGATGTGGCGCTGGCGCTGTGCGCAGCCTCATCCAAACAGCATCAAGCGATGATCGCCGATGTCCACGCCCGAAGCGGCACCGAGCGGTTCCTCGCCGAGTGGCTGGCGGCCAACCGACTCGACTGGGCTGCCGACCTGATCACCGACCTCACCAACGTCAATCAACAAGACCCGGAGGCACGTCCATGACACGTCTGATTCAAACCCACAGTCGCGCACTGCGCGTGACGGCCGCGCTCCTCGCGGTCCCGCTCGCACTTTCACCGGTCCTCAGCACCCCGGCTGCCGCTCAGTGGATCGTCTACGACCCGACGAACTATGCCCAGAACGTCCTCACTGCGGCGCGGACCCTCCAGCAGGTGAATCAGCAGATCACTCAGCTTCAGAACGAAGCTCAGATGCTGATCAATCAGGCGCGCAATCTTGCCAGCCTCCCGCACTCTTCGCTTCAGCAGCTTCAACAGTCGGTTCAGCGGACGCAACAGCTTCTGAGCCAGGCGCAGGGGATAGCCCTCAACGTCCAGCAGATCGACCGAGCATTCCAGACCACATACGGCAATGCGTCGATGTCCGCCTCGGATCAGGCGCTCGTCACACAGGCGCGGGAGCGCTGGCAGAACACTGTCGGTGGTCTGCAGGACGCTATGCGAGTCCAGGCGGGTGTTGTCGGCAATATCGACACCAACCGTACGGAGATGTCAGCGCTTATCGGCCAGAGCCAGGGCGCGACGGGGGCGTTGCAGGCGACGCAGGCCGGCAATCAACTGCTCGCACTGCAGGCCCAGCAGCTCGCCGACCTCACCGCCGTCGTCGCCGCTAACGGGCGCGCTCAGAGCCTCTCCGAAGCCGAGCGCGCCGCAGCGGCGGAACAGGGCCGTGAGCAGCGCCGTCGCTTTCTCACGCCCGGCAGCGGCTACCAGCCGGGCAATGCCCGCATGTTCCCGAACGGCAACTGAGGGGCCTGACAGTGGACGGCAAGTTGGTCGCTCGAGTGGGCGCTGTGGTTTTCGTCGCGGTTGCGGTCACCGCGACCGCGATCGAGATGTCCCGGAAAGAGGAAGTGCCAGAGATTTGGCCGTCCGGACGAACGGCTCAAGAAACTGCGGATCCCCTGCGGGACGCGCTCATCCGCTGCCAGGCACTCGGTGAAGAAGGTCCGCGGGACCCTGACTGCCGCCGGGCTTGGGCTGAGAACCGCCACCGCTTTCTCGCGCCCGGTTCTCGTCCCGCTGAGCGCCTGCCGGACGTAGCATCACCCACCGGTGACGTCTTCAGCCCTCAACTACGAGGGACAGACGCGCAAGATCACGCGCCGACCGCGCCACAGATCAACGAAGCGCGATAGCATCATGGGCAACACCGGCGTCATCGACCACTTCCTTGAGGTCTTCACTCGCTACATCGACAGCGGGTTCGGCCTGCTTAGCGGAGAGGTCGCCTTCATCGCCACGACCCTGATCGTCATCGACGTGACGCTCGCGGCACTGTTCTGGAGCTGGGGCGCCGACGACGACATCATGGCGCGGCTAGTGAAGAAAACGCTCTTCGTCGGCGTCTTCGCCTACATCATCGGCAATTGGAACAACCTCGCACGTATCGTCTTCGAAAGCTTCGCCGGTCTCGGGCTGAAGGCGAGTGGCACCGGATTTTCAACTGCGGACCTCATGCGCCCGGGAAGAGTTGCGCAGACCGGCCTAGACGCCGGTCGACCATTGCTCGACTCCATCTCCAGCCTGATGGGCTACTGGTCGTTCTTTGAAAACTTCATCCAGATTGCCTGCATGTTTCTTGCCTGGGCGCTGGTCCTGCTCGCCTTCTTCATTCTCGCTATCCAGCTGTTCGTCACCCTCATTGAATTCAAGCTGACGACGCTCGCCGGCTTCGTCCTGATCCCGTTCGGCCTGTTCGGCAAATCCGCGTTTATGGCCGAGCGCGTGCTCGGCAACGTCATCTCCTCCGGCATCAAGGTTCTGGTCCTCGCTGTCATCATTGGCATCGGGTCAACGCTCTTCTCAGAGTTCACTTCCGGTTTTGGCGGGCAGAATCCGTCGATCGACGAAGCCATGGCGATCGTGCTGGCCGCGTTGTCACTTCTCGGCCTCGGCATTTTTGGTCCCGGAATCGCAACCGGGCTCGTTTCTGGCGGCCCGCAGCTCAGTGCAGGCGCGGCGATAGGAACCGGCCTCGCAGCGGGCGGCGTGGTCGCTCTTGGCGCCGGCGCCGTCGGCGCAGCAGCCTCCGGCGGCGCGGCCTTGGCAGGAGGTGCGGCAGCCGCAGCTCGTGGTGGCGCCGCCATCGCGGGTGGAGCGTCCACAGCCTACAGCCTTGGCGCAGCCGGACAGTCCGGCGCGGCCGGGGTGGCCTCCGGCCTCGGAGGCGTTGCGCGTGCGGGCGGCAGCGCGGCTGTCTCACCTCTGCGCCGTGCCGCATCGCGCGCTGCCGACACCATGAGGTCAAGCTTCAACGCAGGCGGCAAAGCGGCGTTCGAAGCGACAGGCGGAACGTCCACCATGGGCTCGATAGGGGGTGATGCCGCCGGCGATGGCGCGGCGCCTGCGAGCGCTGGCGGGCCGCCGGCTTGGGCGCAGAGAATGCGCCGGTCCCAGCAAATGACTCACGCCGCCCAGGCCACGGCTCATGCCGTCCGCTCTGGCGACGCCCATGGCGGCGGTTCCTCCGTAAATCTGACTCAAGGCGACCGCTGATGTTCAAACGACCATCCACTCACTACGGCAAGGCACCCGAGCCGGAGACGCCGTATCAACGTGCTGCCCAAGTCTGGGACGATCGGATCGGGGCCTCCAGGATCCAGGCGAAAAACTGGCGGCTGATGGCTTTCGGCTCGCTGATCCTTACGGCGGGGTTCGCCACCGCCCTCGTCGTGCAATCAGCTCGCGGGACCGTCGTGCCGTGGGTCGTGCAGGTCGATCGACTGGGTCAGTCCCAGGCGGTCGCACCCGCCGAGGCCGACTTCCGCCCCACCGATCCACAAATCGCCTTTCATCTCGCGCGCTTCATCGAACAGGTCCGCAGCATCCCGGCGGACGCGATCATCGTGCGCCAGAACTGGCTACGGGCGTACGACTTCACGACTGATCGCGGCGCCATGGCGCTCAACGACTATGCTCGCTCGAACGACCCGTTCACGCGGGTCGGCCGACAGCAGGTTGCTGTCGATGTCTCAAGCGTCATCCGCGCCTCGCCCGACAGCTTCCGCGTCGCCTGGGTCGAGCGCCGCTATGAGAACGGCCAGCTCGCCGAGACCACGCGCTGGACCGCGATCCTGACGATCGTCGTGCAGGTCCCCCGCAACGCCGATCGGCTGAGGGCCAACCCGCTCGGCATCTATGTCAACGCCATCAACTGGTCACGGGAGCTTGGGCAATGAAGCCGTCTTTCCGTAAAGCCGGAAACCCGGCTTCGCACGCACTTGCAATCCCGGCTCTCCGCAGAGCCGCAATCCCGATGGTCCTGCTGGCGACAACTGCGCTCGCGGGCTGCGCCACCACGAACCCACCGCCCGAGATCTCCTACGACAACGCGGCTCCCGCCGTGCAGACCGTCGATCCGCCAGCGCCCGTCACCGTGGTCGAACTGCCGCGGCCGCTGCCGCTACCCGGCCAGTTGCAGCGTGTGCCGGAGACGCGACGCGCGCCCGAGCCGGCCAACCCAACGGCGCGCGTCAACCAGGCCAATGAGGCGGCCCGCGTCCAGCCGGTGCGCGACGGCTTCATCAACTCCATGCAGGTCTATCCCTGGACGCAAGGCGCGCTCTATCAGGTATATACCGCTGTCGGTCAGATCACCGACATTGCGCTTCAGCCCGGCGAACAGCTTGTCGGTGCAGGCCCTGTTGCGGCCGGGGACACGGTGCGCTGGATCATCGGCGACACCGAGAGCGGATCGGGCGCGACGCGCCAGATCCACATCCTCGTGAAGCCCACACGGGCCGACCTGATGACGAACCTGGTCATCAACACCAACATGCGCACCTATCACATGGAGTTGCGGTCGACAGAGCGAACCTACATGGCTTCCGTGTCCTGGCAGTATCCGCAGGATCAACTCATCGCGCTGCGCCGGCAGAACGCCGACGCGCAGGCCGCTCAACCGGTTGCGAGCGGTGTCGATCTCGCCAACGTCAATTTCCGCTATGCCATCGAGGGTGACCGCGCTCCTTGGCGCCCACTGCGCGCCTTCGACGACGGTCGCCAGGTTTTCATCGAGTTTCCGCGAGGCATTGGTCAGGGCGAGATGCCGCCGCTCTTCGTCGTCGGGCCCGAGGGCAACACCTCAGAACTGGTGAACTACCGCGTTCGCGGCCACCACATGATCGTCGATCGACTCTTCGCGGCGGCGGAACTGCGGTTCGGTTCCGGTCGCGAGCAGAAGCGCGTCAGGATCGTCCGAACAGACGGGAGGCCCACCTCGTGAGCGCGAACTCGCCCCCAAATGAGGAAGTGCCAGACGATGATGCACAGCCCCTGACCGGCGAGCCGGTCGGGCCAGCGCCGATGCGTCTGCGCGCCGAACCGCCCCGCGTCACTCGACTATCGCGCAAGGTCCTCGCCGGGCTTGGTCTTGTCGCCAGCGTCGGCCTCGGTGGTGCACTGCTCTACGCGCTTCAGACGCGCGACGCCGGTCGGCCCAACGACGAACTCTATTCGACCGAAAATCGCTCGACGGCTGACGGCCTGGCCGGGCTGCCGCGAGATTACAGTGGCGTGCCCCAACTCGGTCCGCCCCTTCCCGGTGACCTCGGCCGACCAATCTTAAGCACCCAAGATCGAGGACAGCCGGTGCCGGCACCCGGTATAGCGACGCCCAATCCCGGCATCAGTCCAGAAGAGCAGCGGCGACTCCAGGAGATCGAGACCGCGCGGACCAGTCGCCTCTTCTCCGGATCGGAAAGCCGGGGCGCTCCCGCTGCAGCGGGAGCTGCCCCAGCACTCCCGCCCG
>NZ_LSIA01000282.1:0-5407 GCF_001556015.1 Novosphingobium sp. CCH12-A3
GGTGCTGTCCGTCGAGGAAACGTTCTTCCGGATGCTGCGCAATCGCGAGTTCGATGCCGCCGAGCTTTCGATGTCATCGTATTGCGTGACTCTGGGCCGGGACAATCCAGACTTTATCGCCATCCCGGTGTTCCCGTCACGTTTCTTCCGTCATTCCTGCATCTTCGTGTCGGCCAAGAGCGGCATCGAAAAACCGTCCGACCTTGTCGGCAAGCGCATCGGCGTCCCGGAATATCAGATGACCGCGCCGGTCTGGATCCGCGGTATCCTGCAGGACGAATATGGCATCGACCCGGCGTCGGTCACTTATGTCACGGGCGGCGAGGAAGAGCCGGGCCGTGAGGAAAAGCTCAAACTCAATCTGCCGGACAAGTTCAAGGTTGAGCCGATCGGGCCAAACCAGACGCTGACCCGGATGTTGGCTGATGGCGAGATCGACGCGCTGCACACCGCGCGTGCTCCATCGACCTTCTATTCGGAACCGCACAATGTGCGGCGCCTGTTCCCGGACTTCGTCCAGGTCGAGAAAGCCTATTTCGGCAAGACGAATATCTTCCCGATCATGCACGTCGTTGCCATTCGCCGCGACATTTACGAGAAGAACCGCTGGATCGCACAGGCGCTCTACAAGGCGTTCGTCCAGGCGCAGCAGCTAACCTACGAACAGCTGCGCGTCTCAGCCTCGCTCAAGACGATGCTGCCCTGGCAAATTGCCGCGGTCGAGGAAACGATCGCGACGTTGGGCGATCAGTGGTGGCCTTACGGAATCGAGAAGAACCGCCACGTACTCGAGACCTTCACGCGCTATCATCATGAGCAGGGTCTGTCGCCGCGCCAGCTGACGATCGAGGACATGTTCGCGCCGGAGACGTTCGCGGAGTTCAAGATCTGACGTGATGCAATCCGGGAAATGACGGGGCGGAGCATAAGCGGTGCGGGAGCAGCGTGGTTGTCGATGCTCCGTCTTTGCCGGGCTGCCGCAGGATACCCGGCGAGCGGCCGCTGACCGGTTGCGCCCTGTCAGTCCTCGGCGGGGGTGTTCGGGATAGAATCGAATTCGGCGGCGAGATTGGCTGACATGCGCGAAAGCACGTCGACGCACGTCGCAACCTCGGCCGGATCGATCCCGGCGACGGCGATGCGGTTAATGTCGATCGCATATTGCATGAGCTCCGCTTCCAGGGCTTTGCCTCGTTGGGTCAGCGTAACGCTCAACTTGCGGCGATCAACCTTGTCGCGGGTGCGCTCTACAAGCCCGTGCTGCATCATGTTGTTGATTATCGACACAGTCGTGTTTTCTGTGACGTTGGTCATGTCGCTCAGATATTTCTGGGTGACGCCGTCGCGGATCCACAGCACACGAAGGTAATACCAGAAGCCCGTCTTTAGATCGTGCTTCGCCAGCATCGCATTGAGCAGGCGATCGAACCGCCGATGGCAGCGCCGGACCTGATAACCAAGGCTCCATTCCGGATTGAGCTGGGCGGGCCTGTTGGACAAATGCACTCTCCCTGGGGCGTGTCGCCATGTTCGCCCTCCCAATGAGGCAGGGGCAACGGCTTTGATGGTGCACCTGCCCGCCAACGTCCAGTTGGATACTGACGGCAGACTGGGCCTTGCCACGCTCTGCATCGGCGTCGGCATGGGCCTTGCGCTCGCGGTCGAACGGGTCTGAATCGTGCTTCGGTGACACCCTATCTATTCCACGCGGATTGAGCGTGGGTTCTCCGGCCCTTTGAATCCCGCCCGAACTAGGGTGGCCCTCGTGCCCTTACGTCGGTTGAATATATGGCAGTCACGACCATCAAGGCCGCCGAACGAACGCCGGAATCTCGCCCTCGACCCGGATGAGAAACCGCGGGACCGTCAAGTCATAATCCATTAACAAGTCAACCGACCCACGCGGCTGGGGCGGTTGCCAAGAAGGAATGCACGCTGGTTTCGACATTCAACAGGCCCGATGGTTCGGGTCATGCAGGGCCGATTTCGATGAGCGGAGATAGCGGGGAAATCAACCTGCCGTTCGACCTGAGTATCGGATATCAAATCCGACTCACGCATCGACTTATGCAAAAGCTGCTACAGCTGAAGATCGAGCAGTTCGGCGTCACCCTGGGCATGTGGTACTTCTTGCGCGTCCTGTGGGACCAGGACGGCTTAACCCAGAAGGAACTGTCCGACCTTGTTGGAACGATGGAGCCGACCACGCTTTCGGCGATCGCTTCCATGGAGCAACGGGGAATCGTTGCCCGGGTCCGCAACGCGGCGGACAAGCGGAAGATCAACATCTTCCTCACCCCTTACGGTCACGAGCTGAAAAGGAAGCTTCTGCCCATTGGCATCGAAGTTGGGGATATCGCTAAGACCGGCATTTCGCGCCGCGAAGCGGATCTCCAGATCGCCCTATTGGGCGAGCTGCAGACCAATCTAGAAGCTGCGATTCGGAGCCTCTCCCCCGAGGAGCCCGACGCGAAGCCGGGTCGGCGGCGCCGAGAGGACCGAGGGGTCGCCGGCATCACTCATGAGGCAGGCGACTGATGCGATAGTGGGTGTCCTCGCCACCATGGATGCCCCACATCAATGTTGCGCGCCGATACTTACATCACTAATGGTTAGATAACTAAGGAACTGCACGGTGGCGGTCTGCGACGTGAAGGTTGCGTGGAGAGGTGTGCTGATGGTCAGGCCTTGCCTCCGACCGAATCGTCGTCGCTCTCCACCGCGCGGTTGATGACTGCAATCGCTTAGGTGCGGGCCGCGTCCGGTCTGCGAGAGTATCGGGAGAGTTTGAACTTATGAGTTCATCAGCCTTTAAAGGCGCGGATGTGTCCGATCGCCTGGATCGCGCGATAGACAATGCTCTCGCCGACAATCGTTTGGTGGGAACGGTCGTGATCGTCGCCCGGGGCGGCAAGATCGCCTATCGCCGCGCGGCGGGATTTGCAGACCGTGAATCGCAAAAGCCGATGCAAACGGATAGCATTTTCCGATTTGCATCGGTGACCAAACCCTTTGTCACCGCCGCCGTGATGCGCCTGATCGAGGATGGTGTTGTGAGGCTGGACGATCCAGTGACGCGCTTCCTGCCCGACTTTCAGCCGCGCCTGTCCGATGGATCGGTTCCGGTCATCTCGATCCGCCATCTGCTCACGCACACATCGGGGCTCGGCTATCCGTTTCAGGAAGGGAGCGATGGCCATTATCGTCGCCTCGACGTCTCCGACGGGTTGGATCAACCGGGATTGTCGCTATCCGAGAATCTTCGGCGCCTGGCTGCCGCCCCGCTTACCGCCGCACCGGGGTCGGGTTTTCGCTATTCCCTTGGCATGGATGTGATGGGAGGGGTGGTTGAGAGCGTTACCGGTGGTTCGCTACGCGATGCTGTGCGCAAACTGGTCACGGATCCGCTGGGTATCGTCGATACCGGCTTTGCCGTTGCGGATGTTGAGCGGCTCGCGACGAATTACTTCAACAGCGAATCCGTTCCCGTCCGCATCACGGACGGCATGGTAGTGCCTCTGGATGCCTTCAACGGGTCGCTAACGTTCGCGCCGAGCCGTATCCTGGATCCAAACTCCTATCCGTCAGGCGGGGGTGGGATGGTGGGGACTGCGGGCGACGTCCTGCACTTTCTGGAAACCATCCGGCTCGGGGGTGGTCCGATCCTGAAGCCTGAAACAGTCGAGATGATGGCGACCGATCAGCTCGGACCTCAGGCTGCGGCCTGCGGGCCGGGTTGGGGCTTCGGCTTCGGCTGGGCAGTGCTTGCAGATCCGCACGCCGTCCCGTCGCCGCAGTCTCCCGGAACGCTTCACTGGGCCGGCGGATACGGCAATAGCTGGTTCATCGATCGTGCAAACGCGCTGACGGTCGTGGCCATGACCAACACGGCCTTTGAGGGTATGTCGGGGAAGTTCGTGTCCGACATCCGGGACGCCGTCTACAACTGATCCCCGCAAGGAATCCGCGACCGGCCGGCGTAAGCCGGCCGCGCCGCAGCGAAAATGCGGAGGCGCCGCGTCGATCGCGGCGGCCAGATCACAAATCGTTGCGGTGGCTCCAGTCGATGATCCCGTCGATACAAGCGCTGAGATGTTCGGGCTGGCCCTGGTAGAAATGGGTCGCGCCCTTGATGCTCACAAATTCCTTGTTCGCAACGGTGAGCGCGTTGTGAATGATCGGATTATGGCTCGCGGGAACCGCGTCGTCCGCTTCATTCTCGATCTGCAGCACAGGGGTCCGATGGATCTTTGTCGCGTTAACGGCAGCCTTGGAGTTGGATAGGTCGTAGGACCATTGCGACAGCCACGAGCGCAGGGTTGAGAATCGCGCCAAACCAGCGGGTCCCACGTTCACCGTGCGTGGATTGCCAAGATAGGATGCCCCCGGCGCGCGTCCATTGGGGTCGATCGTCGGATCAATCCAGCGCACGTCGCACATCGTGCGGTGCGTGACGAAGGCGCGTTCGGTTTCGCCGTCGTTGCGACGACGGAGCGTGGCAAGCATTTCCTCGGCCCAGGCGGTAATTCTGCGATTGCGGGCCCGCTGCCTCTCGCGGAAGGCGGCGATGAAGTCAGCGGTGAATGGTGGTTTGTTCGGGCAGTCCGGACTATAGATATCGAATTCGAGATCGCGCGTGTCCGGGTCGAATTCGTCGATGACGGAGGGGTCAAGCCATTCGGTCAGCACTTCCGCCCGGCTGAGGTGGGCGGCGATGAGGACTATTCCGTCAACCCGCTGCAGCCGCGCTGCTGTCAGGTCATAAAGGTCGCCGGCGGGCGTGTGGGTGATTGTCGGATGTTCAGACTGGGCCGCATAAAACAGCGATAGCGAGCCGCCGCCCGACCATCCCACCAGGATCACCTTTTCATAACCCAGCGACTCGCGCGCGTGGCGCACCCACTGGCCCATGTCGTAGGCGACCTTTTCCATAATCAGCGCACTATCGTTTCTCGGGTAGCGACTCGACGCGCAAAGTACGTGCAACCCCGCATCGGCAAGCGCCTCAGGCATTGGGAGCAGCTGGACCGTGGCTGTGGGGTGCATGAACAAATAGACCGCCTTAGATGGCCGCGCTCTCTGCCGGAACAGCTGGCCTTCCAGCTCGGTCGTGCCCTCGGCGCCCGCAAAACTGTAGGTCTCCGTCATCCCCGGTTGATCGCGGAAGCGAACGATTTCGGGAAGGCGATCCCATAGCGCCTTTGTCGGCAATCCTCTCTCCATGGCCATATCCTTAGTTATCTAACTATAATTGCGTATTACCGTACTCCAGTCAAGGGAAGGGCTTCCCATGCGAAGGGGCGCGCACTGAGCAACCATCCCCTCCCCTGTTTGCCCAAATAGGTAGCGGTTTTCCGTTGTCCTCGGTCACGATAGGTACGTTTTTAGGGCGGTACAGCCTATAGAG
>NZ_LSIA01000283.1:0-2532 GCF_001556015.1 Novosphingobium sp. CCH12-A3
GTAAGCATACGCCGAGGACCGCGGCGAAGCTAAATCAGGCGGCGAGAGCGACCCGAGCGGCCTGCCAGTTCCACGGGAGCAACTCGTTGATCCGGCTGACGGGATGGTCTGCGATGCGGGCGAGGACGTCGGCGAGCCATGCCTGGGGATCGACGTCGTTGAGGCGACAGGTCTGGATCAGCGAATAAGCGACCGCCGCTCGCTGAGCACCTCGGTCGGAGCCGCAGAACAGCCACGCCTTGCGCCCGAGAGGTACGCAACGCAGCGACCGTTCTGCGGCGTTGTTTGAGAGGCAAACCCTGCCGTCGGTGAGGAAGCGGGTGAACGCGTCCCACCTACGCAGCATGTAGTTGATCGCCTTGGCGAGATCGTGGTTGCGCGAGATCCGGGCGAACTGTGCGTTCAGCCATTCGTGGAGCTCGGCCATCAGCGGCGCGCTGAGTTCTTGGCGGACGATGAGGCGCTCGGCCGAGCTCTTGCCGTTGATGCCGCGCTCGATGGCGAACAGGGCATCGAGCTTCTGTACGGCCTCAAGCGCGATCGGGTAGACGGTCCCGGCCTTCTCGCCGCGGCTCTTTCTGCGCGCCGCGCCCTCGACGTCGGCCAGCTCGAAGAATTTCCGCCTCGCGTGGGCGAAGCATCCAGCCTCGAGGATCGGCCCCGGCTGCCGGTTCGGAGCGTAAAGCTCGTTGTAGCCGCCATAGGCGTCCGCCTGCAGAATCCCCGTCCAGGCCGCAAGATGGCGCCGTGGATGATCGCCGCGCCGGTCGCGCGAATAGTAGAAGACGACCGAAGGCGGATCATTACCGCCGAAGGGTCGATCGTCGCGCACGTAGTCCCACAATCGCCCGGTGATGGTCTTGCCCTTGGCCATGATCGGCACGGTGGTGTCATCGCCGTGCAGGCGCTCGGCGGCCAGTGTGTGGGCCTCGATCAACTGATAGATGGGCATGAGCGCGAGACAGGCCGCGCCGATCTGGTCGGCGAGCGTCGAGACGCTGAGCGGCACGCCTTCGCTGGCAAAGCGCTCGGCCTGCCGGTGGAGCGGCTGATGCTGACCGTACTTGTCGAACAGCAGCATGGCGAGGAAGCTGGGGCCGGCCCATCCCCGCGGGGTGACGTGGAACGGGGCCGGCGGCTGCGTGATCTTCTCGCAGTCCCGGCAGGCGAACTTCTCGCGCACCGTCTGGATCACCTTCCACGAGCGCGGGATCACTTCCAGCGTCTCGGTCACATCCTCGCCGAGCTTGGAAAGCCGGTTGCTGCCGCACCCTGGGCACGAGCACGGCGTGGAAACTACGACACGTTCGCGCGGGAGGTGATCGGGAAACGGCTTCCTGACGGGCTTCTTGCGCTCGAACGCGACGACGGTGGTCGTCTTCGCCGCGGCAGCTTCGGCGGCGAGTTCGTCTTCCGCCGCGTCGGCTTCGAGATCCTCAAGCTCAAGCTCGAACTGTGCGAGCAGCCGCTCGGTGCGTTCGGCGCTGGCGCCATACTGCTCACGCCGCAGCTTGGCATTCTGCAGCTTGAGATGCGCAATCATCGCCTCGGCTGCGGTCTCGCGGGCGCGGGCATTGGCCAGAGCGGCCTCCGCTTCATCCGCCCTCTGGGTCGCCATCGCGAGCAACGCCTGAAGCGCTTCCACGTTGTTCGGAAGGGGCGAAACGACGGCTTCCATGAGAGGGAGTGAATCATCGTCAGCCCCTCCAATCAAGCCGGAAATGCGCCGACTTTACCAGCTATCCGGCACTCTGTGGCCGCCAGGAATACTGCGGGTTGCGCCAGTCGATCCCGTCGAGCAGGCAGGCAAGCTGCGAACTCGTCAGCGAGACCACACCGTCCTTCGCCGAGGGCCAGATGAAGCGGCCCTTCTCGAGCCGCTTGGCGTAAAGCGACATGCCGATCCCGTCGTGCCAAATGATCTTCACCAACGTGCCGCTGCGGCCCCGGAAGACCCAGAGATCGCCGGCAAACGGGTCGCGCGAGAAATTGTGCTGCACCATCGCGGCCAGGCTCTGCATCCCGCGACGCATATCGGTGTGGCCCATCGCGATCCACACCCGCGCACCCGCCGGGATCACCGCACCGCCTTCAGTGCTGCAGCCACCTGCGCAGGTGAGGCCGATGCGAAGATGCTCACCCGCTTACCGCGCGCCAGCTCGACAATCATCGCGGGTTGCAGACCTGGGCGGGCTGCTCCCTCGTCCTCCACGACCACAGCCTCAGCGAAGCTCGGCGCCGGCGACATGTCCGAGGTCGTATCGGCTTGCACTTCGCGGATCTTGCGCCGCCAAGTGTAGATCAATGCCGACGAGATATCGTGCCGTCGGCAAACCTCGGCGACGCAGGCCCCCGGCGAAAACGCCTCGGTCAGAATTTGCAGCCGCTCTTCTTCACTCCAACGCCGGCGCCGTACCGGCCCCGAAAACACCGTGATATGCCCCATCGACCGCTCCCAAGCGCACAAAAAGGAGCACGCTTAAGACCGATCGCTCCCCCGCCAAGCAAGGCGGGTCCCGCCGGACGATTACG
>NZ_LSIA01000284.1:0-1424 GCF_001556015.1 Novosphingobium sp. CCH12-A3
GTTAGCGTCCGCGGTCGTGGTGTAATTTCCGGTGCAGACTGAGGTGCCGCTGGTGGTGGGGCATGCCCCACCACCAGCGATTTCGATCTCGGTGGCCACCGGGCTCATCGGTAAGGTGGAGTTACCACACTTCACACGCCCACCGAGGAGTTGATCCCGATGACCGACGACAGACTACCGCTTGCCGAGCTGATGGCGAAGACCGGAGATGGAGATTTCCTGCGCACGATCGCCGAGAGCGTATTGCAGATCATCATGGAGGCCGACGTCGATGGCCTGGTCGGTGCTAGCCGGCACGAGCGTTCCGGCGACCGCACGACGTGGCGCAATGGCTATCGCGACCGAAGCCTCGACACCCGGCTCGGCACGCTCAACCTCAAGATCCCCAAGCTGCGGACCGGCGCCTACTTTCCCGGCTTTCTGGAGCCGAGGAAGACCGTCGAGAAGGCGCTGGTCGCGGTGATCCAGGAGGCGTGGATTGCCGGCGTCAGCACCCGGCGCGTGGATGAGCTGGTCCAGGCCATGGGCATGACCGGCATTTCCAAGTCCTCGGTGTCGAAGCTGTGCAAAGACATCGACGAGCGCGTCCACGCCTTCCTCAAGCGCCCGCTCGCCGGCGACTGGCCCTACCTCTGGCTCGATGCCACCTACCTCAAGGTGCGCGAGAGCGGACGGATCGTCAGTGTCGCCGCGATAATCGCCGTCGCAGTCAACACCGAGGGCAAGCGCGAGATCGTCGGCCTTCACATTGGCCCATCGGAGGCCGAGCCGTTCTGGTCCAGCTTCCTCAAGGACCTTGCCCGACGCGGCCTGACCGGCGTGAAGCTGGTCATCTCCGATGCCCACGAGGGATTGAAGGCCGCGATTACCCGCGTCATGGGCGCGACCTGGCAGCGCTGCCGCGTCCACTTCATGCGCAACGCCTTGGCCTATGTGCCCAAGGGACAGAATACCGTCGTTGCCGCTGCGATCCGCCAGGTCTTCCTCCAGCCCGACCATGCTGCCGCCACGCAGGTCTGGCGCCAGGTCGCCGACCAGTTGCGCGCCCGCTGGCCCAAGCTGGGCGCCTGCATGGACGATGCCGAGCACGATGTGCTGGCCTACATGACCTTCCCCGAGCAGCACAGGGTCAAGCTGCATTCCACCAACCCCCTGGAACGCCTGAACAAGGAGGTGAAGCGCCGCGCCGATGTCGTCGGCATCTTTCCCAACGAGGACAGCATCATCCGCCTCGTCGGCGCCGTCCTGCTCGAGCAGAATGACGAATATCAGCTCCAGCACCGCTACATGCAGATCGAGGGCATGGCTGCCCTTGCCACACCAATGATCGAGGAGGTTCAGCCGCTACAAATTACACCCAAGGCCGCCTGAAAATGCAGCCCAATGGCCACACCCGATTTTACACCACATTGACGGACGCGACC
>NZ_LSIA01000285.1:0-44705 GCF_001556015.1 Novosphingobium sp. CCH12-A3
AGCAAGATCAACTATCCATGATAGCACTCCTTAATTTCCGCCGTTACGGCGCACCGTTGAACACGGTGAAGCGTTTGAGGAACGGCACCGCGCGGGCTTCGCCGCCGGTCTGGCGCGCGCGTTCCTTCTCGGCTTCGGGGGTGAAGCGGTCGGCATAGACAACCCTTGTCCCGCGCTCGCCTTTCCTGACATTGCCGCCCGCCTCCAAGGCTTGGCGGAAGGTCAGCCACGATTGCGACGGATAGCCGTTCTCGATCACTGCTCCCCACAGGATCAGGACATTGACGCCGCTGTAATTGCGGCTGGTGAGCCCGTTGCGCGGGAGGCCGGGGGCGGCGGAGAAGCCTTGACCATTGGGGCGGCCCCAAGGCTGGACCCAAGGGAAGCGGCCCGCCTCAAGTTCGGAAACAATGCGGCCCGTCACCTCGTCGTAAAGATTGGCGCGCTCCGCCGGGGGCTGGCGTTTGCTGCCCTCTGCGCGCGCGCGTTGGCTGCCGGTCTGGTGCATGGCTATCCTCCAATGCCGCCCCAAAAACCCCAGGGCCTCCCCCGGAGCGGGGGTGGGCGGCGAATTGCGACCTGCCGGGCGCGGCCAGGAGGCGGTCCGCACCCGCAGGGCCGAAATGCAATGGAGGAGCCGGACCCGAGCGCAGTCGAAGGCCGGCTTGCGGGACGCCGGGCCGGGCCCAGAAGGGAGCGCCGCCCACCCGCGCGACGAGGGGAAGGCCCAACGAAAAATGCCGCCGCGCCGGTCAGGCGCGGCGACGACAGGCCGGAGCAAGGCTCCGGCATCCCGCCAGTCCGATCGTCACCTTTGGCCGGGACGCGCGAAGCGTGGCCCGGTGGAGCTTGGCGAACGGATGTGAGCCTAGCGGAATAGAGCGGCGGTCGCGCCGCAGGCGCGAGGCGCCTGAAAACCCGGATGCGTCAGGTCAGACCCTGCCGTCTTGAAGCACTCTCGTCGTGGTCGCCATGCGCGCGGTGACACGAGGAGCGAGCACTCGGCCCACTGGCCCCAACAGATCAACCGTGCAGCGGGGATCCGTTCGAACCGGTGCAAGCGGTCATCGCGGGCAACAGGCTCATCATGGCGGCACCGGCGATGATGATCGCGCCGACCGCCGCGGCGATGCCGGTCGCGGTCGGCCCCGCACCGCCGAGCTGCATCAGGCTGGAGACGACACTGCCGCCGGCGATCCCGGCGGGCACGGCGAAGAGAAGCGCGATCGCTCCGCGAAGCGGAACGGGCAACCGCGACGCGATGAGCATGCGTCCGATCAGCAAGACCGCGACGCCGACGACGAGGCCGAGAAGCAGACCGAGCAACGGCCCCAGTTCGCCACCCCCCGCCCACAGAAATGCGGCCGCACCGAGCCCGACCGGGAGTGCGAAGACGGCGAGCCGGAACATCGCCCAGGCGAAGAGGACGATGCCGGTGGCGGACAGGATCAGACCGAGCAACATCACGACCAACTCCATAGGCTCGGAACATAGCAGAAACACGATTCGGCATGAAGCCCCGATCGGCTCGCACTATGGGCGGTCTGGCGCGTTCTTCTCGGGCGACGTCGATCGCAGCGCGACGAACAGCGTGGCCGCACCGGCTTCGCTCCGGCCGGCAGGGGGCCGGTCGCCGATCG
The DNA here is from genome assembly GCF_001556015.1 of Novosphingobium sp. CCH12-A3. NCBI lineage: Bacteria > Pseudomonadati > Pseudomonadota > Alphaproteobacteria > Sphingomonadales > Sphingomonadaceae > Novosphingobium > Novosphingobium sp. CCH12-A3. The sequence goes on from NZ_LSIA01000285.1 coordinate 1,641, forward strand.
CGAAGAAGATGGCATTGACGGTACGCGGCGTTGCACTGGCGGCCGTGACAGCCGACCGGGAATTGACGGGCACTCCGGCGACGCTCGCGAGATAGGCGCGGGTCTCACCGGGCAGCGCGCGGCCGGTCCGCACGTGCTCGGCATAGCGTGCCGGTCCCGCGTTATAGGCTGCGAACAGTCCGGGATAACCGAAGCGGTCATACATCAGACGAAGATAGAGCGTCCCCGCCAATATGTTGTCGCGCGGGCTATGGGGATCACGTCCGAGCCCGAGCCGCGCGCGCATTTCGGACCAGGTGCCGGGCATGAGCTGCATCAGTCCCATCGCGCCGGCGTGGCTGGTAATCGGGCGCCCGTCCAGCACCGTGCGCCCGCCGCTCTCGGCGCGCATGACGCGCTCGATCCATTCTACCGGCACGCCGAAACGCGCCGAGGCTGCCTCGATATAGGGCCGCCAGTGAACGACCGACTGCGCGTCAGCCGGTGCCGCCGCCAGCAGCGCCAGGGCGGTGATGGCGACCCTCAGCCCAGCCACAGCAGTCGCACCTCGCCGATGACGTCGCCGCGCGATGTCGGTCCGAAATAACGCCCATCGAACGAATCCGGGCTGTCCATCAGCAGGAACAATGCGCCCGAACGCAACATCACGCAGCCATTCCACCACGGCATCGGACGGTCGCGGCCATCGGCTTCGCGGCGTTCGGCCACCGGGTGGCCGTTGACATAGATCTCCCGCCCGCGCGCACAGACGCGATCGCCGGGCGCGGCCGCGACGCGCTTGACCAGCGGGATATTGATCGGAATGTAGCGCCGCTCGGCGGCGAGCCGGCGCCAGCGGTCGGGCACCCGGACCAGCACCATGTCGCCCGATGCGATGTCCTGCCGTCCGCTGACGGCATAGAGACCGATCGGCGCGCTGGCCGATGCGTTCCAGACCAGCCACGGCGTTGGCGGCAGCGCGATCGTGGTCGCCAGCGCGGCCGCGCCGAGACCGATCAGCGCGGTGGGTTTAGCCGGCAGACGGGAGGGTAGCAGCCTAGCCATTGCCTCCCTCCCGCATGTTCGCGCGCGACCAGGCCTCGATATCGTCGATATGGTAGCGCCAGACGGTGCCATGCTTTCGGCACGGCGGGCCGCGCCGCTCCCGGCGCATCTTCTTGAGCGTGTCCCCCGCGAGACCGAGATGGAACGCGGCCTGCTTGGTTGTCAGAAACGGGCAATGCTCGCGTGCCCGCCGAGCGCGCTCCGCGGCCGACGACGCCGTGGCTCCACCGTCCACAGCGGATGAATCCGCCTCGATCCGTGTTCGCGCGCCGCCGCCTGCTTCGGGGTTTGGATCGTGTGTCATGAGTGCAGCGCCCGGTCCGACGAACCCGCGTTACCCGCCGATCAGGCCCGCACGCGCGGCTTCCTGTTCGGCGACATAGGCATCCAGCATGTCGGCCTGGCCGGGGAGCAGCGCGTCGATCGCAGGGAGGCCGTCGATATCGTCCCGGTGAAGCAGCACGGACGGGCACTGGCCTTCGACATTGCCGAGATTGGGGCGATGCTGGGCATAGCCGATGAGCGCGGCCAGATCGGGATCGAACGCTCGAGCGATGGCGGGCGGATAGACGAGATACTGATTCTCGAACGTCCGCAGCCATCCGAGGCAATAGGAGGTGATGACCGCGCGGCGCACATGATCGGACTGGTTAGCGCCGGCACCATGCAGGATCGATCCGAGGAACAGCAGCGCGGAGCCGGGTGGCATTTCGGCGGCGACCGGACGTGCATCGCCCGGTTGCGATGCCGCATCGTGATGGCTGCCCGGCCAGACCAGCGTCGCGCCACTCTCCAGCGTGAACGGATCGATCGGCCAGATGACGTTGATCTGATAGTGCATCCCGGTCTTGACGCCGCCCCAGAGATCCTGGTCGCGGTGCGGCACCTGCGCGAGCGCGCCGGGATGGATTTCGATCGCCTGGGTGAGGTTGAGAACGATACGATCGCACCATTCCCCGAGCACCGTTTCGGCGATACCGCGGATGATCGGGTGCAGCACAAGGCCGGCGATATGCCGTGAACGCCGCAACAACGCGCCAAAGCGCTTGGTGCGGGCTCCGTAGAATCCGCCTTCGCAAAAGGGCGTGGCGACGAAGCGCGGTGCGAGTTCGGCTTCGAGCGCGGTGATTAGCTCGGTCGGCACGGCGTTATCGACAATGACATAACCGTCGGCGAGCAGCATCGCGGCGAGGCGGGCGGGGTCGTGCATCGCCATTCCCTTCACGCGGCTCTTGCCGCCGCATCGGGAGTGATCGCACCCGGTACATAGATGCCGTTCGACGCCAGCAGCGCAGGCGTACCGGCGCAGATCTCGATGCGGAACGCTCCAAGGAACGCGCCATCGATGCGGCGCGCGGGGCCGAGCGGCGCTGCGCGCCAGCCCATCGCCAAAACCTCCTCGCGAAAAGCAGCGGTCACGACGCCGGTTAGCATGGTGATTCCGCTGCCGAGCGCATGATCGACCATCGCCGAGATGAGCCGGTTGCGGACACGCAGGCGTCCGGGGGCGCCCAATCGTTGCGGCAGGCAAAGTCGCGTAATCTCGCGAACCTGCTCCCCCCGGGGCGCATCGCACTCGCAGAGCGACGCGAAACGATCGGCGAGAAGATGTGCGCCCTCTGTCGATAGCAGCCGCATCGACCCCTGGTGAATGCAGCCATCGTCGGTGGCGATCAGATAGACCGCCTTGTCGCCGTCATAGCTGTCGATTTCATAGCGGCCGCCGACGACCGGAACATCCCAGCCCAGCAGATCGACGAACAGGGTCTTGCGGTCCTCGAACATCGAGGCGGCGCGCGCATCGGTAAGCGAGCACCCTTTGACAATATGGATCATGGCAGTAGCTCCCGTTCAAATTGAACAGTCGCGAAGGGAGCAGAGATGAAGGGCTCAAACAGTCGTCAATATTGAGGATGCGGCGATCCCGCTCAGAACCGCGGGACGATCTCCTCGATGCAGACGATTCCGCAGGCGAGCGCGATCGCCGGGAGCTGCGCGCGGGAATAGATTCCGAAATGTTCGCGCAGGTCACGCATGTAGGTGCGCACTGTCGTCGGGGCGATGTTCATCATGATCCCGATCTCGACGTCGCTCTTGCCCATCGCCGCCAAGCGAAAGCATTCGAGCCGCTTTGGGCTGAGATGGGGTAATTTCAGCGGGCGCGCCGGAAAGCCGTGCAAGCGCCGCGCCTCGGTAAACGCCTCGCTCGCCATCAGCGTCGCGATCCGGCAGATATGCGATGGCGGCAATTGCCCGTCGCGCGTTGCGAACGTACAGCATCCGGGCGGCTCGCCGGCGACGCCAATCGGAACGGTGAGGCCGTTGCGCAGGCCATGACGCGCGGCTTCGCGCACGATGCGCGCCTGTCGCCGCGTGAAGCCGCCCAGCAGTCGCTCCATTTCGTGCCAGCAGAACGCCCGGCTTGTCGAGCGCGCCGCGAGCAAGGCGGGATCGTCGCGGTAATAGCCTTCGGCGACGAAAACGTCGCCCCAGCTCTGGAAATTGTCCATGCGGAAATATCGCCCACCGGGCTGAAAGAAGGCCATGCTCTGGACGATCGCGAGCCATGGGAGGCCGAGCTGGCGTGCGGCGGCCTCGCTGCAACTGAACAGCTCGCGATCACTGTTCGCGCGCCTGGCCTGCTTAATATAGGCATCGAGGTCGCGAAACGGCACCGAGGGGCACTCCTTTCGACGCGCGCGTTGCGGGCGCGTCTATCGGGCGCGTGGTTCCAGCCCACGCGCGTGCAGCCCCCGATGATTTACTTGGTCTTGCTCGGCCGCCCCGTCGGCTTGTGCGGATGGCGCCGGAGCGTCACCGCCGGGCGCGCCAGTATCGCGCCGATTTCCAGTTCGTCGTCCGAAACGATCGAGATCGATATCCGGCCGGACAAGAGATAGACGGCATTAACGCCGAGTGCCTTCGCGAGCCGCTCCATTGCTTTCAGCGTCGGGCTCGACCGGCCATTTTCGATCGCACTCAGATAAGAGCTGCTCGTGCCCGCATCATGGGCGAGCGCTTCTTGCGTGATGCGCATCGCAAGCCGCAATTTCCTGAGATTCAAACTGAAGGACTTCGACGCATCCATAAGGGCGTAAGTTCACGCCCTGCGACCATTACTCCACACTGGATACAGGTTGGAGTTATTATCTATATTATTACGTTTTTACAAATATTTAAATGAGATTCCCGAACAACGCGCACTCAACTCTGATGCGGATTCTCAGGCGCGCCAAAAGACCGCATTCGGACGGTCGAATCGGTCGATGACCGAAGCCCTCACGCCAGGACATTGGCCGTGGACGCCGCAGTGGAAATCCCATCGGCGTCGTCACATCCGGGGCGAGCATTGATTTCAAGCGCCGAGCGAATCACGATGCGAACAACGTCCCGTGGACACGTCCGCAATCGCCGTTCCGGCGTGGCGTACAGGAATCATCGGATAGTTTGACGTGCCTGTGTGTCGTTGTCTCCTTTGATTTGAATGCAGCGCAGCGAAGCGGAGCGTCGCATTGGTTCATAGTTATGAAATCACCGTTCGTGTCGGGCCGCTGGCCGCCCACCATGCCAACCGACTACTCGCAACAGTCGGTTCTGGCGGTAATCCCGCAGCGGTCCGGTTTGCTCCAGCCCCGCCGAATTGTACTCGGATCTTCATGATGCAGCGGGATCGGTCCGGGGATCGGTAGTGACGAGCCCGAAAAACGTGGCGCCGGCATTGCCTGGAGGATATTGTCGATCTCCCGATAGACGCCTCGCGCTGCCATATGAGGATGGCGCGCCGCTTCGTCCGGATCAAGCACGGGGGCAAAGCAGGCATCGCTGCCTTCCAGCAGTGTGCGCCATTCTTCCCGTGTCCGCATGGCGAATATCTCGCTAAAACGCTGCTTGAGCTCGGGCCAGGCATCACGATCATAGCCGTCGTCAAAACTGCTATCGCCGGCCAACCCCAGCTTTTTGCAAAGCAGCGCATAGAACTTGGGCTCGAGTGATCCGACTGAGATGAAATTCCCGTCGGCGCACCGATAGGTCGAGTACCAGTGAGGGCCGTCAAGGATGCTGCAGCCGCGTATGCTGGCAACCTGGCCGGCGGCCTTCAGGCTCAGGAGCAAGTTCATCATGTGAGCGCTCCCATCGACGATCGCGGCGTCAACCACTTGCCCATTCCCGGTATCCCGCGCGTGCATTGCCGCTGCGAGGACGCCGATGGCCAAATAGAGCGCTCCACCCCCAATATCGCCTACCAGGCTTGGCGGCGCCATTGGCGGTTCACCGGGATGCCCAGCATACCAAAGGGCTCCTGACAGCGCGATATAGTTGATGTCATGGCCGGCCGCTTGGGCGAGAGGTCCCTGCTGCCCCCAACCCGTCATGCGACCGAATACAAGGCGGGGGTTACGCGCTAGGCAAACCTCGGGACCAAGGCCGAGCCTCTCCATCACCCCAGGCCGCATGCCTTCGATCAGTACATCGCCCCTTTGGACGAGATCCAGGACATGCGCGACGCCTTCGGGGGACTTCAGATCCAAGGCAATTACACGTTTCCCGCGGTTCACAATGGCGCCGCTGCCAAGATCGATATTTTCGGAGTTAGGGCTTACGCGTTCAATGACGACGACATCGGCGCCAAGGTCGGCCAACAGCATTCCGCAAAACGGCGCCGGGCCGATGCCCGCAATTTCGAGTATTTTGAGGCCTGCAAGCGGACCAGTTTTCGTCATTCAGGCATACCTGCGTCTGAGACCTTGGCGCTTTGATCCAGGCCGTTTCGCCGCTCCAGATTTCGAGACGGGTTGCAGTCGTGCTGGGCGGCAGTGTCGAAAGTAAGATTGGCAAAATGACCTTGATTCGCCTAATTCATTCTCTGGAGCAATTATTCCTGTGGGGCATGTCCATGCTCGATTCTCGCCTCAAGCATGCCGTCGCGGTTGGTCAGCTTCGTTCCTTCTCCAGGGCAGCGGATGCGGTTGGTGTCACGCAGTCGGCGGTGACCAAGAGTGTCGCTGAACTCGAACGGCATCTTGGCTATTCCCTTTTCCATCGGACCTCACGGGGCGCGATGCCGACAGAGGAGGGACGCGAATTTATTGATCGCGCAGCGCGCTTGCTTGCCGACGCAGCTGAACTACTCGGAGATACAGCCCGCCGCGCCGACGCCTATGCGGGCCCGCTTCGAATCGGACTGTTCCCAGGGTCAATCGACTGGTTGCTCACCCAACCTCTGGTTTCTTTGCTGCGGCGCCATCCGGCAGTGCGCGTCGAAGTCGTTTCGGGCAACAGCGAAAGGGGCGTGCGACTCCTGTCGCGCGGCGATATCGATGTCGCCTTTGGACTTGAAGCGGCCTTTGCACGCTGGCCGGAATTCAAGTGCGAGCGGGTCGCCTCGATCGAAATACTGCCTTTTGTGCGGAACAATCATCCCATTCTGGGGATAAACCCGACCAGCAAGGAGCCGCTGGTCCAGTTCGAATTCGTAGTGCCCTCATCTTCCGAACCCTACACATCGATCATTCAGCAGATGTACGAAAAAAGCGGTAAGCGTCCCGCTGACTGGATCCACATGACAGACTATTTTCAATTGGTTCGACGGATCGTTGCCACATCCGATGCTATCGGGATGGTTGCAAAACAGTTCACCGAGAACTCATGGTTTCGCGCCAATTTCGTGGCCTTGGAGGGAATCGGTTTATTCGATCCATTGACGCTTTGTTATGCTGTGCGTAGCCGCTGGCAGGTAAAACCGGCTGGCCGTGCGCTCGTCAGCCTTGTTCGTCAGGCATGGCGCACCGCATCATCGGATTAACGGCAAGGGGGCGGGGTGCGATCGGAAATCCGCTGCATCCGTCGCGATCAGCTAGAGCATTTCGCGCAGAAGTGGGAACCGGCTTTCCGGCAGGAAATGCTCTAGCAAATTGATCTTGGGCATTTTCCGAGTTGGCGGGTGATTCCACTCGCCTCGAAAATGGCCTAGAAGCTAATCGCCACTTCTCCGCCGATGACGCGCCCCCTGTTTAGCGGTGAAAGGCTTGCACCCGTGCCCCCGAAGGCCGCCGGCAAAGGTGTATCGCCGCCAATCGTCACCTCATTCAGGAGGTTTCGGCCATAGATGGAGAAGCGCCAGTGCTTGTTGTCGGTCGCCAATGTGAGGCTCGCATCGAGCATATCGGCGCCCTGAAGGAAGCCGACGTTGTTGTCGGTGAATGCCGCCTTGTCGCGATGCGTGAAGCTGACACGCGCCGTTGCTGTCCCCAATTCGCCAAGCTGCTGATCATAAGTCAGCCCCACGCCATAGGTCCATGGCGACAGCCTTGGCAATTTGAGCGCACGATCCACATCGTTGATGACGCCATCACCGCTGAGGTCGAACTGGACGTTGCGATACTGGCCATTCACGTAGCCGAGCTGACCCGAAATCACGAGGTTGGACAAAAGAAAAAACTGCCCCTCGGCCTCGACGCCTTTGATTGTGGCGTCGGCGGTGTTCCGTATGACCTGGCTGACGCCAAGCGGTCCGGGCAGGTTGATCTCGCGCTGCAGGTCCTTCATGCGATTGTAGAAGGCCGCCAGGTTGATCCGGTGGCGCCCGAATTGCTTCTTGGCGCCGAGTTCGAAACTGTCCTGGGTCTCTTGATTGAATGGCCCCGGCGGCACAGCGGGATCGGTGTTGCGCAAATTATATCCGCCGCTGCGGAACCCGCGCGTGTAAAGGCCATAAATCTGCGTGTCGTCATCCGGCTTCCACTGAAGGCCGATTTTCGGCGTAAACCCTCGCCATTTTGCCGCGTCGGCGAAATTGGTTGCACAGATCAGCGTGTCTAGATTGCAACCATTTGCGCGTAAGGCCGAGACCCGAACGGCTTTGCGTTCCCAACTATACCGCGCGCCGAGATTCAAGGTCAGCGTATCGGTGAAATGCCAGTCGGTCGAAGCAAAAATGCCCCATGTTGTCTGGTCTTGCGTACCCCCACCGGAAACGATCCGAGCACCGCCCAAAAGATTCCGCAGCTCGGCGTAACGAAGATCCTGGGAAAAATAGTATAGACCGGTTGTCAATTCGACGTCACCGAACCTTCCGGCATAACGAAGTTCGTCGCTGAGTTGATCCTGGTCGATTTCGAAAAAGGCATGAAAGAAGGACTGTGGTGTTCCATCGATATCAGCGCCCGCGGAGGATCGGAATTTCCGATAGCCAGCGATGTTGGTGAAGACGCCTTCGCCCAGACCAACATCGATGTTGGTTTCCACGATCGCCTGGTCCCATTTGGCATCATAGAAACCTGGGAAATTGATCGAAAACCTGAAGCTGTCGCGGGGAAACAGCGCGTGACTCTGGACAGGGGCTCCATCGCTTTCGACATCGCCATGCTCATAGCGGAGATCCATTCGGAAGCGGTCGCCACCCTTGAGCGAAAGTGCCGGGCGAATGATAAGGTCATGTGATTTACCGAAGCTGCGATTGTCGAAGCGGTTGCGAAACCAGCCATTGTCGTCGCTGTAGTAGACGGCCAATTTGGCAGCCAAAACGTCATCGACGATAGGTCCGGTAACCGTGCCGCTTACGGTCTTTTTCAGTCCCGTTTCAATGGATAGCTTGGCTTTGGCTCCAAAATCGAAGCTGGGCCGCGTGGTCCGCACAACCACGGCACCGCCGGTAACGTTGCGACCGAAAAGCAAGCCTTGCGGTCCACGCAGAACTTCGATCCCCTCAAGGTCGAAGTTGTCCAGCACGACACCAGCGTTGATGCCGAGGTAAATACCGTCAGTGAAAACGCCTACGGTGGGGTCGATCGATGGGATCGTGCTGTTGATGCCGAGGCCCCGGATAGTGAAATTGGCATAGCCCGGTGCCGTACCCACATCCTCGAGCTGGACGTTGGGAACGTCGTAGCTCAGACTTTGAAGATTCTGGACGAACTTGGCATCCAGCTGCGCTTCACCAAAAGCCGTGACCGCCATCGGTACTTTCTGCACGCTTTCGCCATAGCCCTTTTTGGTGGCGGTAACGACAATGTCCTCAGCCAGCGCTTCCGTGGCGCTCCCGGTTTGGTCGTTCGCCTAGGGCGTTGCTTCCTGGGCAAATGCTGTTCCCGAGCACAACAACGCGGCAGAAGCCAATAGACATCCTCTCATGGCTGATCCTCTCTTCCCAGGAGATATTGTGTAGTTCATGCCGTTTGGCGGCATTTGAGGGCCGTCGTCCAATTCAATTCGCTGCAGAACTATTCCTGCTGCTCATCGATATCTGGCGGCAGCACGACGCCATCGGCAGCCCGACGGCCGCTCAAAAATATCATGGTAATTCATCGGGTTGATTACGCTCTCAGCGCCCGTTCTACCGCCTCAAGGCTGTCATTCAGCCCGAGCGGGTGCTCGGCATCCGTGAAGTCGACAATTCTACCCCAGTGCCGGGCGACATCATCGAGCGTGAACGCCCTGTCCGCTCCGAAGGCGTGCCCAAGCGCGCGCTCCCACCTAAGCTTGGCGATATAGCCGGCTCCAACTTCAAAAAGCCCTTTGGTTTCGCTGCAATTCTCGTGCGCAAGCCAACCGACCAATGGACTGATCGCTTCCGCTCTGAGATTGGCGAGAAACTCTTGTGGAAAGGCAGTCGCGGTCATACGCGATGCGGCGATTGGGGCGATCGTATTAACCTGGATGTTTCTGGACCGCCCCTCCTCCGCCAGCGCGTTCGCAAGCCCCAATATTCCGAGCTTGGCTGCGGCATAGTTGGCCTGACCGAAGTTGCCGTAGATTGCGGCTGCAGACGTGGTCATGACGATGCGGCCATAGCCCTTGTCGCGCAGTATCGGCCATGCTGCCTGCGTCACTGCCCGCGTCCCATTCAGATGGACCCGCTGAAGCAGTGTCCAGTCTTCGTCGGTCATTTTGTGGAAGCTCACATCGCGCAGGATGCCGGCATTGTTGATGACGACGTCAACGGTTCCGAAGTTGTCAACCGCGGCTTGGATGATCAGCGCGCCCTCCTCGACCGACGCATAATTTGCCACCGCCTGACCGCCCGTGGCTCGAATTTCGTCGACCACATTGTCAGCGGCTGTGGAGCAGCTGCCGCTCCCTTTCTCGTCGCCACCCAGATCATTCACCACCACCTTGGCTCCGCGCCCGCCAAACATCAGCGCGTACTGGCGCCCAAGTCCGCCTCCGGCTCCGGTCACAACCACTACCCTGCCATCGAAACGAAGCTCTTCGTCCATCGCTTGTCTGCCTCTTTTACCTGAGCGACGCATCTGCGCATTTGATCCTGTGCGAGTCAGGCACGCGGCTCCATTTCCGTCGACGCTGTCGTTTTCGTCTGAGCCTTACCGAAAGGCTTGAATGCCGGTCAGGGCGCGCGAAACAACAAGCTTTTGAATCTCCGTCGTGCCATCGGGGATGGGGCAAATGATCGCCTCACGCACCAGCCGCTCAACGATGAATTCGCGGGTGACGCCGTTGCCGCCATGGATCTGAAGCGCATCGCGCGTCGCTTCGATCGCCATTTCGGTGGCGTACCACTTGGCCATCGAGCATTCCGTCTCTGCGCGCGTGCCCGCCTGGACGAGGGATATTGCCCGGTGCGTCAACAGACGGGCTGCGTCGATCTTGGTCGCCATGATGGCGATCTTGTCGGCGATCAGCTGATGGCCGGCGATCTTCTTGCCATGCTGCGCGCGATCGCGAGCGTACGCGATCGCCTCATCCATTGCTCGCCGTGCGATGCCGATACTCCACATCGCCATATGGCAGCGGGCAATCTCGAACACTTGCAACGTATTGCGCAATCCATCGCCGACCCGGCCGATCGTGTTTGCCACCGGTACGCGGCAATCGGACAGGAATATCTGTGCAGTCGATTGGCCGTTGAGCGCCATCTTCTGGATATCGCGCACCTCATACTCACTCTCGTCACGATCGACCAGGATGTGAGTGACTTCATTTTCGCCAGTCTTGCACGTACAGATGAAGATGTCCGAGTAGGCTCCGTTGGTGATCCAGGTCTTTTCGCCATTGATGACCCAGAAATCGCCGTCTCGTACGGCGCGTGTCTTGATGGCGGCGACGTCCGAGCCGACATCGGGCTCCGAGATGCCGAGCGAAACGAACTTCTCGGCCGCGACGAGGTCGGCAAGATAGCGTTGCTTGATCGTCTCCGGGGCGAAGCGGCGGATGAGTTCTGCGCCAACCGCGTTGATGAAGCCGGGTATGGCCACATCGAGCGAGGAATAGGCGATCTCCTCGAAAATGAGCAGATGAGTGAGCCATCCCATATCAAGCCCGCCCCATTGCTCCTGATGCGGTGCGGTAATATGGCCATAGCCGGTCAGTGCTTGAGTCCATTCCTTCATGAGCGGTTTGGGGATGAATCGCTCCCCATGCCGGCGGATTTCCGGCTCAAGCTTGTTGTCGAGAAAGCGGCGGACGGTTTCCACCGCCATGCGTTGTTCATCGGACAGCTCAAAGTTCATATCGTGACCCCGTGTTTCCCTAGGCGCGCTCTGACAACTACCGGCCCAGGATCGTGACGGCGACCACCGCCTCTTCCACCCCGATGACACCTCCGCCGTTCTGCGCGATCGCGAACCGGGCATTCGGAACCTGTCGATCTTCCGCCTCGCCGCGCAATTGCAGCGCAAGCTCGTAGATTTGGCCGAGCCCGGTGGCGCCGATCGGATGTCCCTTGCATTCAAGCCCGCCCGACGTGTTTACCGGAATACGCCCACCCAGCGCCGTCTCACCGCGCTCTGCCGCGAGTCCGCCCTCGCCAGGCGGCGTCAGGCCGAGCGCCTCGATTTCAATGATCTCGCCAACCGCCGTGGCGTCATGCACCTCCGCGACGCCAATATCTTCTGGCCCCACGCCGGCCATCGCATAGGCCCGGTTCGCCGCAAGGCGGCTGACATGGTGGTCATAATCAAAGGGATCGCGCGCGGCGCCGGTTTGCAGCACAGACGCCAGGATTCTTAGCGCCCTGTCCGGGGCTGCCGACAGTTTGCGCCGACCGGCTTCGCTGCAGATGATCGCAGCGGCGGCGCCGTCGCTGATCGGGGAGCACATCGGCAGTGTGAACGGGTAAACGATCGGAGGCGCAGCGAGTACACTTTCGACGGTATATGGGAGGCGATACTGGGCAAGCAGATTGCGCGTCGAATGCATGTGATTTTTCGCCGAGACGGCCGCGATTTGCGCTTGCGTCGAGCCGTAGGTCTTCATGTGCGCGCGTGCCATCGCGGCGTATACATCCATGAAAACGCTGTAAGGCTGACTCGATGTCGTTCCTTCCGGAACATCGACGCCATTGCCCATGGCCAGCAGCTGCGCGCGGCCCGACTCGGTTTCATGCACGTCCCAAGCGCCATCGAATGCACTGAACATGAGCGCCTTGTCGGGCGAGTACATCTTCTCCGCGCCGAGCGCGAGTACGACATCCGCTGCCCCCGATCGAACATAGGCGGCGGCCATGTGCAAGGCCGTGGAAGCCGTCGCACATGCGTTTTCGACATTCACCACGGGAACGCTTGAGATGCCCATCGCTCGCGCCACGATTTCGCCGCGGATCATGTCCTGGCCCTCCATATGCCCCTGGACGCAATTGCCGAAGAAGATGGCTTCGACATCGCCGGCGGTGCATCCTGCGTCGGAAAAGGCCTGCGACGAAGCTTCGGCGCAGAGCATTTTCAGGCTCTTGTCGAACTGTTTTCCGAACGGGGTCATCCCAACCCCCATGACGAATATGTCGGTCATTCGTTGATCCATTCTTCCAATGTGTTCCGCATCCGATCAGGTCTCACCGGTCGGAAAAATCGGGCTTCCGCTTCTCCCGGAATGCCGCCAGTCCTTCGACAATGTCGTTGGACAAGGCGTAAGCAGCCATGGTTTCGAGTTCCTGACGCAGCCCGACTTCGAGCGAGCTATCCTGCGCAGCGCGGACTAGCTGCTTCATGTAGGCGAGCCCTGGCCGGCTCTTTTCTGCAAGAGATTCTACCAGCGCTTGCGCTGCCGCAATGAGATCCTCGGGAGCAACCAGTTGGGTCACGAGTCCGGCTTCCTTCATCTCGGCAGCCGAGATGGTCCCGCCGGTCATCATCAGATGTTTCGCACGCGCTTCGCCGATCTTCCTAGGGAGTCGAACCGACCCTCCACCGCCGGGCAACAGGCCGTAATTTGCATGGGCGTCGCCAAATCTGGCCGGGTGCGCGGCAATGACGAGATCACAGCACAACACCAGTTCCAAGCCGCCGGCGAGCGTAAGGCCGTTGACCGCCGCAATTATCGGAAGGCGCGACGTCTCGATCCTGTTAAAAGCCTGACCGAGCGGCGGCAGAAACAGATTTAAGCGTTCGGCGAGAGTTTGTCCGCCTGTTCCATCGCCAATTGCGAGCAGATCCGCGCCAGCGCAAAACGCCCGTCCGGCGCCGGTAAGAATGCAAGCGCGCACCGTCGCATCTGCTTCCGCTGCCTCGATCGCTGCGGCGAGTTCCTCGGCCAAAGCCAACGACAGACTGTTCAACGCTGCCGGCCGGTTGAGGGTCACCCAAAGCGCTGGGCCGCGTTGCTCAACCAGGATGTATTCATAGTCCATTGCAGTCTCCCGCGCGCCGGCAGGCGGTCACCGGAATAGAGGATGTGGCTAGGATGGCTGCGTCGGTCATGCCCCCGAAATGCGCCGGTCCTGGCCCGCCCAATAGGGCTCTCGAAGCTTTGAACGAAGCACCTTTCCGACATTGCTCAACGGCAGTGGCTCGGCGGTAAAAACGACCTTGCTTGGCTTTTTTGCGGAGCCCAGACGCTGGCGCACCAAATCTATTATCTCGGTCTCCGTGATTTGTGCTCCGGGCTTGACACGCACCATTGCAAGCGGCGTTTCACCCCATTTTTCATGGGGCACGCCAAAGACCGCGACCTCGAGTACACCGGGATGGTCGGCAATTACGTTTTCGATTTCGGTGGGATAGATATTGAAGCCGCCTGACACGATCATGTCGTTGTTGCGATCGAGCAGATACAAAAATCCGTTTGTGTCGATCATGCCGACATCGCCGGTTTTGACCCAGCCATCTTCCATGCGCCGGGCGGTTTCCTCCGGATCGTTCCAGAATTCCTCCATCTGGCCATTTTCGAACCGTGCGACGATCTCGCCGGGCTCGTTTGGTCCCAGCACCTTTCCGTCCTCGTTACGGATTTCGATATCGGCGCCACTCATGGGACGTCCGACCGCCCGAATTGGGGCAGAACCTTCAAATTCGCCGAACCACTCGTTGGGCCCCATAGACGCGATGGGCAGGATTTCGGTCTGTCCATAGCCCGAATGAAGAACATGATTCCCGAATATCTGGCACGACTTGCGAAGCGTCGGCTCGGAGATCGGCGCTGAAGCACTCAGCAGAAACTTCAAATTCGGAAAGTGGCGGCCATATGCCCCGTCGTGATGCACTATGGCATTGAGCATGGTGGGGGCTACAAAGGCATGGCTGATCCGTTCCTGCTCGAGAGTGTCAAGAAAGGACGCTGGATCGAAGCCGTCCATCATCACGTTGCGGGCGCCGCAATACCAGGCCGGCACGAACAGGAAGCCCGATGCATGGGACAACGGGCCGACATGCAGAATGGCATCCCCTGGGGCCACTTGGGGGCCGATGCTGAAAAATGCGGCGGAGATCGTCATCCATGAACGGTGCCGATAGGCAACGCCCTTGGGTTTGCCCGTCGTGCCGCCGGTGTGGCGGATGACACAATAGTCCTCCGGCGCGACGACGGGATCAGGATCCCGGTCCGAGGCTGTCGCCAACCAATTCTCATAGTTGTGATCGCGGATAATGATCCGCTCAAGCGTCGGAGCTTGGGCATCCAGCCCCGCCAACTCCGAAGCCAATGCCTCATCGACCAGCGCCAACCGAGATCCGGTACTCGCGATCATATGGGCGTGCGCTTCACATCGGTTGCGCGCATAGAGAGGAACACGCGTATAGTTTCCAATGGCAGCCGCCAGTATGATGTCGGCGGCCTCGATGGAGTTCTTCTCCAGCGTAGCAATCCGGTCACCCGGTTGAAGGCCGCACTCCGCAAGAGCATTTGCGAGCTTCACGCCGCGCAACCAGGCTTCCGAGAAAGTCAACCGCCTGTGGCCGTGAACGAGAGCCTCTTGCTGGGCGAAATAACGTGCGGCGCGACGTATTTGCGTACGGACGTCCATCAGCCGCGCTCCTCTAAGGCGCTCGCCCACAATGGCGCAGTCGACACATAATAAACTGACATGCGATAGGCCTCTCCGGACTTCTTTTCGTAAGCATCTGTGTCTGCAGCATTGATCCAATCGTCCAATTCAATATTCTGCGATGCTATTCTTGCTGCTCATATTATCGTGCCGGATCATGTCGGCGGCTTTCTCGCCGATCATGATGCAGGTTGCATTGGTGTTGCCGTTGACGATTGATGGCATGATCGAGGCATCGGCCACGCGGATATTTGCGAGGCCGTGAACGCGCAGGCGGTTGTCGACCACCGCCATCTCGTCGGTGCCCATCTTGCATGTTCCCACCGGATGATAAGCATGATTGGCTTCTGCCCGGATATAGGCGTCGATCTCTTCATCAGTTTCAAGGTAGCGGTCAGGATAGAGAGGCCGTTTCATCATCGCCTTCATGCGATCCGAATGCAGGATCTCCTGCACGACACGGAAGGCATTGCGCAACGTCTTGAGGTCGTCGGGATGACTCAAGAGATTGAGGTCCATCTTGGGATCGGATTCGGGGTTTGAGTCATGTAAGGCAACCCAGCCGCGGCTCTTTGGGCGCCCAATATTGAGAATGATCGTATAGCCCCATTTCGTCATCAGCTTGTAGTCGCGCGCATGGTCGCGATAGGCGAGCGGCACGACATGGACCTGGCAGTCCGCCCGGTTCTGCCCCGGCGCGGATCGCAAGAAACCGCCTGCAGCCGTGGGCGGCGATGCCAGCCAGCTTTTCCTTTGCGTGAGATACTGGAATAGGTCTCGCACGGTCTTGAGCGCGCCAACGACATTGAGTGCGATCCCGAGCCGCTTCTTCGACTGGTAGATCAGCATCAGGTCAGGATGGTCGTGAAGATTCTGGCCGACACCGGGAATATCATGAATCACTTCGATTCCATGCTTCTCCAACTCATCACGCGGTCCGATACCGGAAAGCATCAACAGTTGGGGCGAATTATAGGCGCCGCCGCTGACAATGACTTCCTTTTCGCACGGGATCGTCTTCAACTGCCCGTCCTGGGAATACTCGACTGCCACCGCGCGGTTGCCCTCAAACCTGATACGATGGACGCGGGCATGTACTTCGACGCGGAGGTTGCCGCGCCTGCCCATCACCGGATCAAGGTAACACGCCTTCACGCTGGCGCGCTTCCCGTCCTTCACGGTAAACTGATAGATGCCGACACCTTCCTGGCTGGCACCATTGAAGTCCGGATTGGCTTGATGGTCCAGTCCAGTCGCCGCCTCGATGAAAGCATCATAGACATCGAATTCGCGCTTGCCGTTGGATACGTGAAGCGGTCCCGACGAGCCGTGAAACTCATCCTCACCGCGCTCATTATTCTCAGCCTTGCGGAAATAGGACAGGACATCGTTGTAACCCCAGCCGTCGTTGCCGAGTTCGGCCCAGTGGTCGAAATCCGACCGGTCGCCGCGGATATAGACCATCCCGTTCATACCGCTCGATCCACCCAGCATCTTCCCGCGCGGATTGTAGAGGCGGCGGTCGTTGAGCGCCTTTGAAGGGTCGGTGTTGAACCGCCAGTTGAGCGTATTGATCCGATAGTCTTGGATCAGCGCCCCAAAAGCGCCGGGCGTGGACACAAGCGGCGAGGTGCCTGGGCCGCCTGCCTCGAGCAGGCAAACGGTGACATCGGGGTCCTCGGACAACCGGCTGGCGATAACGCCGCCCGACGACCCACCTCCAATAATTACATAGTCAGCCATTTGCTTCCCTTGTCATTCGACCCATGCTGGCGACCCGGCGTCATGCAACATGCCAGCATCAACCGCCGCAGCCACGTCAGAGGATCTTTTCGAAGATGTTGAGTAGTCCTTCGGTCTTGCTCGAATAGGGTGGCAGAAGTTGACCAAGCAGGCTGAGTTTCGGCTGAGAGAACACCGGCTTGTAATGAGTGAAGCGCTCGAAACTGGCGACGCCGGTATAGGCACCGATGCCGCTCTGTCCGATGCCACCGAAAGGCAGCCGGCGCTGGAAGACGTGCATGACCGTGCCGTTGAGAGTCACGCCGCCAGCGTGCGTTTCGGAAATGATCTTGCGCCGTTCCTCACTTTCGTCGCCAAAATAATAGAGCGCCAGCGGGCGCTCATGCCGGTTTACGTAGCGAATGAGCTCGTCTTCGGAGCGATATGGCATGATCGGCAGGATCGGTCCGAAAATCTCCTCCTGCATCATCGCCATGTCATCGGTAACGTCGAGAACCGCCAACGGCACGATCCGATGCCGTTCAGGAAGCGTTCCATCGCCGTTGTCCGAGAGGTTGAGCACCGTCGCGCCCTTGGCTTCGGCATCATCGAGCAAACCTTGGAGCCGCGCGAACTGTCGGTCATTGATGATACTGGTGAAATCGGGGTTGCTTGCCGCGTTGGGGTAGCATTTGGCAACCTGAGCGCGGAGTGCGGCGACGAAGCTTTCCATCTGATCGACATGGACGAAGGCATAGTCAGCGGCGATGCAGGTCTGGCCGGCGTTGAGCAGCTTGCCGAACACTAAGCTTTCACAGACTTGTGCAAGCGATGCACCCTTGCCCACGATGGCAGGGCATTTGCCGCCAAGTTCCAGAGTAACAGGTGTAAGGTTGGCAGCCGCCGCTTCATAGACTTTGCGGCCAACCGCGGGTGAACCGGTGAAGAGAATATGGTCGAAAGGTAGGGCCGTCATCGCCTGTGCCATGTCGGGCCCGCCCTGGACAATCGCGAATTCCTCTTCGGCGAAATACCGGCGCACAAGCCGCTCGCTGGCTTCGGCGGCGTTGGCGGAAACTTCGCTCGGCTTTGCGATCACGCGGTTGCCGGCCGCCAATGCACCGGCCGCGCCAACGAATATGGTGCCGAGCGGATAGTTCCACGTGCCGAGAACGCCCACCACACCTAGGGGCTGGGGGACCAGGCGCGATGAACCGGGAAGGCCGAAGATGTCAGTCTTCACCCGCCGCGGCCTCAGCCACGTCTTCAGATTGCGGCGCGCAAATTTAATTTCCGATATGCCAAGCATCAGGTCGAGCAGGATAGTCTCGTAGCGGGATCGAATGCCGAAATCGGCGGCAACGGCATCGACCAATTCGTCTCTGTGCTGCTCAAATATCCGGCCAAGGCGCCCGAGCAGGTCCATGCGTTCTTCGTAGCTGCGCGAAACCTGCTCACGCGTCCCTTCGCGTTGGGTCGCGAAAATTCGTTCCAGCTCAGTTCTGTTCCGAGACGCATCCACGTTAAATCGTCCGGAGGCGCGCTGGCCGCTCGGCGCTGCTCGCCTGGGCGGTGCTTTCAGCTGCGCCGATCTCAGTGATCACAGCGCGCTCGATTCTGTACGCCGTGCCGATGAATGAGGGACCGTTGCCGGTGGAACGTATCATGGATGCTCCTCGGTCTGAAAGTCAGGTCGAAAAAATCGGGGGCAGCGGGCGGGAGAGGATGCCCGCCGCCCCCGTCGCAGCAGCGATCAGAACTTGACTGTCGCTTCGACGCCATAAGTGCGCGGCATGCCGCGGTTCAGATAATCGTAGCCGAACACGTTGATGTTGAGGCCGTAGGTGTAGTAATATTTGTCGAACAGATTCTTCGCCCACAAGCTAACCGACATATTGTCGTGCGCATAGGTTAATCGCGCATTGGCGAGCCAGTAGCCCGGATTTGCGCATGTAATCGCCTTACCCGCGAGCGTTATGTTCGATCCCGCTGGGGGTGTATCGCACGGTGTCTGCCCATAATTCTTGAACGGATCAAAATAGTACTTGCCCATGTAGGACGCATCACCGCGCAAGGTCAGCTTGTTGGTGCCGTCATCGATCATATCCCAGTCGAATCCGGCCTGGAACGTAACCTCCGGCGCGTTCGGGAAGGGATTGCCGTTGACGTTCAATGTCGGGCTGGCCGGGTTTGCCGGATCGATCACATTGCCTTTGTACTTGCTGTTGAGATAGCCCAGCGAAGCATCGAAACGCAACGTATCGGCCACCTGCCAGGCGAGTTCGGCCTCGCCACCGAACAGGCGACCATTGGCGCTGCGCGTGAAGGTTGTAGCGCCGACCACCTGCGTTACTTGGTGATTCGAATACTCGTAGTAGAAGCCCGCGAGGTTAAGTTGGACGCGGCGATCGAACAGCCGGGTTTTGAGCCCCGCCTCATATGCATTCACCTTTTCAGGCTGGATATAATAGACTTGATTGACGCCCTGATAGGCAAGCCCGTTGAAGCTGCCGCTGCGGTAACCGCGACTGTACTGGAGATAGCCCATGATATCATCGGCGAACTCATAGCTGACATTGATACGGCCGGTTAGCCTGTTTGCCTTTTCGCGCTGCTCAAGCGGCGCGAGATTGGGGTTGTATGGATTGCTGTAGGGGATCAGGTTGACAACCGGCGTCGTACCGTCGAGCGCATAGAGGAAAGTGCTGCCGTTAAGGTAATTGACCTTATCCTGGGTGTAGCGTGCACCCACCGCCACGGTCAGCCGCTCGGTCGCTTTCCAGGTTACGTCGCCGTAGATCGCCTTCGAGGGGCGCGACACGTCAAAACGCTGTTCGCCGAGGATCGGGGTGAACGGAGGCGCGCCTGCCCCGGCGCAGCCCGCCGAAAAGCTACCCCCCATGCCGCCATTGCCCGTATTATTGATCGCGATGTCGGTCTGGAGTGCAATCAGCGAGCGTGCATCAAGGAAGCCGTTGGGATTGATCTCGATCGCGTCGCAGAATCCGGCATCGCCAGGCCCCAACGCCGGATTGGCGGCAAAGGCTGGGATATAGCGGATCGCGTCGGGCGTTCCGATTGCGGCGTTATTGTAGCTGCCCGGAAGACCGGCGCCAAGCAGCAGCGGCCTCAGCGCCCCGAAAAAGTCCGGGTAGTTGACCGTCTTGACCTTGTCCCTGCCATAATAAAGGCCGGCAATGATATCGAGGCGGTCGTTCGAATAGCTGAAACGCAGGTCCTGGTTGAAATTCTTGCTCGTCGACGTGAGGCCGATCGAGCAGAGATCGGCTGGGCCGCCATCGCAATCATCAGGATTGTTGATATAGTCGCCGGTGTCGTAGCCGGTAATCGAGGTGACGGAGAATTGGTCGCTGACATCCCATTTGATGTTGAGGGCTATCCCTTTCGACTTGCTGATGTTCTTACCTACCCGATCAACTGCGACCTCATTGTCACGCAGCAACCGCCCGCCTAGGAAAGGTTGCGGATCGTAACGCGAATAGCCGAGCGCATCCTGCCCGCCCGCGAGTTGACCACCTGCATAGGGCGCGGTGCCCCATGGATCGTCCTTCGCGGCATAGAGCTTCAAATTGATGTCGAGATCGGGATCGGGCCGGAAGCGGATCGAGATGCGACCGCCGATCGTATCGGTGGTCCCTAGGTCGCGCTCATTCCCAGGCAGTACATTGCGCTGCCAACCATCCCCTTTTGCAAAAGTACCGGCGACGCGGACGCCCAAGATGTCGGGAACCAGCGTCGCTTCAGCGGCGCCCTGCACCGTGAAAGTGTCGTAATTGGCATAGCCGGCGGTCAGATAGCCATTGGCCTCTCCCAGATCCGGCTTGCGCGTGAAGAAGCTGATCGCGCCACCCGTGGTGTTGCGACCGTAGAGTGTTCCTTGCGGTCCGCGCAGTACCTCGACCCGGTCGATGTCATAGAGTTGCAGGCCATGGCTCGCCCGGAAGCTCTGATAGACTTCATCGACATAGACGCCAACCGGCGACGCAGTGGAGGCGGAAAATTCGTTCGCCACTGAAATCCCGCGCAGCGAGAAATTCGGTTGGGTGCGACCATAGGGAGTGGTGACTTGCAGGCTGGGGATCGCGCCCATCAAGTCTGAGGTCTCCGTGATGCCGCGCGTGCGCAGCGTCTCGCCGCCTATGGCGGAAACGGCGGCTGGAACATCCTGCAAATTCTGTTCGCGCTTCTGCGCCGTGACGACGATTGTCTCAAGGCCACCTTCCTGCGCCTCGGGCTTTTCGCCCTGCGATGCAGCGTCCTGGGCATGTGCCGGCACTGCAAGCGCACACGCGATCGATAGCGCGGTGGCACAAAGCAAATTTGTCCTAAAGGCTGTGACCATGACTGTCCTCCCCACGGCATTTTTTGATTTGGCGCCATTTGCCGCGCCTTGGGGCTCATCGTCCAATTCAATTTGTTGGCGAACTATTCCTCCCACTCATTGATTAAGGACTGATGAGCCTGCACCGCTGACGCTTCGTGGCGACGCAAATAACCCCATATATTTCATTGAATTAGTCACGCTGAGCGCGTCCATCGGGACGGATGCGCGCGTTCTGCTCGCCCCAATCGAGCCCTTCCAGACGATGTATCGGCGTAATTGGCGGTCCCGGCGGTTTCCCTTGTCGAGTTGCAAGGGGAATCAGCTATGATGAGATGTAGTGAGATACGGTTTCTTGGAGTTCATTCTACTATTCGCGGATGCATCTAAGTAGCTGATATTTCTAACAACTATGGCAGAAAACCGCGCCTCTAAATCGGCGGTTCTGACTTTTGAGGCTCATCGCGAAGCCGCCCGAAGGGGGCGTTGCCAATACGGCTGTCTCTGGTCGCTTGGTGGCAGGTGCTGGATGGGAGCGGAACAGCGCATGAATTGTGAGAACTCGATAGGATTCTTCTCGACATTCGACACTGCGGTTGCCGCGTCGATCACGTCGGCCCAGTCTTGGAGCATCCGCCTTCGCGGTGTGAGATAGAGCGCACTGTTGTAAGCGCCGCGCACCTCATCCTCGTCCTCGTGAGCGAGCGCCATCTCGATCCAATCCGGCTTGTAGCGTTCGGCTTCGTTCGCCCAGGTCGAGCCGAGCCCCCTAAACCCATGTACCGTCTGCCGATGGAGATACCCCATCCGATAACAGGCATAGATCATGGTGTTCTCGGAAATAGACTTTCCAGGCTTGGCTCCGGGAAAGAGGAACGCATCGTTCGTCGCCTGCAAGCGGCGCTGAACGATCATTGCGGCCTGGCGGGACAGCGGAACAAGATGCTCACGTTCCATCTTCATGCGCTCCGGCGACAGACGCCATAGCGGGTTCGGTCCATAGAGATCCTCGAACTCGTCCCTGGCCGCGAAGCGGGTTTCGCTGGTTCGGACCCATGTGAGCAAGGTGAACAGCAGCGCGTCACGGGTGATCTCGCGGCGGCGCGGCGTGTCCTCGCCGTCATAGGCGAAGATCGCTCGCACCAGCTTCGGAAACTCCGCGAGCGGCACGCGCGCCATGTGCCTGA
The DNA here is from genome assembly GCF_001556015.1 of Novosphingobium sp. CCH12-A3. Taxonomy (NCBI): domain Bacteria; kingdom Pseudomonadati; phylum Pseudomonadota; class Alphaproteobacteria; order Sphingomonadales; family Sphingomonadaceae; genus Novosphingobium; species Novosphingobium sp. CCH12-A3. The sequence goes on from NZ_LSIA01000285.1 coordinate 24,148, forward strand.
CGGGCGGCTTGGGCTTGAGCGCATCGTTGAGGCCGAGCGTCGGATCGATGGTCGCCCAGCCGCTCGCGATCGCGAAGCGATAGATCTGGCTGACGTTCTGCTTGAGGCGACGGGCGATATCGAGGGCGCCGCGCGCTTCGACCGCGCGGATCATCTCGAGAATCTCGGGCGGGTCGATTTCCGTGATCGGACGCTTCCCGATGACCGGAAAGACGTCGCGCTCCATCCGGTTGATGACGCGCAGGGCATGGGCCGAGTCCAGCCCTTCAATACGATTGGCGTGCCAGGCCCGCGCAATCTCTTCGAACAGCTTGAGCGCGGCCCTCTGCTTCTTCGCCCGCTTCCTGGCCTCGGCGGGGTCCTCACCCTGATCGAGCAGCCGCTTGGCTTCGGTCCGCTTCTCGCGGGCGATCGCCAGCGTGACGGTCGGATATTTGCCGAAGCTCAGCAGTTTTTCCTTGCCGTCGAAGCGGTATTTCAGGCGCCAGAGCTTCGATCCGTTCGGCTGGACGAGCAGGTGCAGGCCTTCTCCATCGGACAGCTTGTAGGGGCGCTGCCGCTTGGTGGCGTATTTGACCTCAAGTTCTTTCAAAGCCATCTGGGGGTATCGCCTGTTTTGGGGACAGCCGAAAAATACCCCCAAAATACCCCCAATCCAAATCGCCGTGGGTGGCCGCAGCCGGTCGCACCGGGACGCCGGCGTACGCAACGGGACGCGAAAAATATTTGATTTTCCTCGAAAAATGTCTGCCAGTGGCCTCAGTGGGTCACTGGTGGACAATCCGGGTTGGTAGCGGAGGAGGGACTCGAACCCCCGACACGCGGATTATGATTCCGCTGCTCTAACCTGCTGAGCTACTCCGCCCCGGTGTGCGAAACTGAAGTCCGCTGGGCAGGTCGGGCCTCTAGCTGTGGCTGCCTGTCCGGTCAACCGGGTAAGCAGGATTTTTTACAGCCCTTGTGGCTGCGCTCCTCCGACCGGCGCCGACGTGGCTAAACCACTCCATTGCTGCCCGTTTGCGCATTGGCGCGCCGTGACTGCCACGCCTTGAACAGCGGTACGAAGGGGAAGACCCACTGCTCGCGGATAGACAGCCGCCTGCGATCATCCTGCCCGACCACACTGGCCTCGCCCTCCTTGTAGGTGCCGAACATCCGGTCGCACAGGATCAGCGAATTGCCATAGTTGCAGCGCGTGTCCTCGTAAGGCACCGAGTGGTGCAGGCTGTGGTGGCGGATCGTGGTGAAGAAGAACGAGTAGAACTTCGGCGGGTCCGACCGGACATTGGCGTGCGCAAAGGTGGAGATCACCCCCGTTGCGCCGAATGCGCCCAGCACTGCTGCCTGGGAGACGTCGAACAGCACGACGATGCTGAGGCTGATCAGCACCAGCTCGATCGGGTTGCCCACCGCGCCTTTCATTGCGTTGAGCTGCGTGATGTGGTGGTGCGGCGCATGGGTCAGCCAGAACGGCGTCGAATTGTGCATCAGGCGATGCATCCAGTACTGGCCAAACTCATAGACGAACAAGACCAGCGCCACTTGCGCCAGAAACGGCATCTCTGCCGCCCAAGGCGTCTCGATGCCCGCTGCCTTCTTGAAAGCCATCAGCGGGGCTTCGCCAACAAGCTGCGAAACCTTCGAGATCAGCGTGGCGTTCAACACCATGTAGAACAGGTCGGTGAAGAACTCCTGGCGATTCATCCGCCACCCGGCATGACGCTCGAACACCATCTCGAGTCCCAGCACCCATGTCGTCACAAGCGCGGTCATGATGATTGCGGTCCAGGTGTTTTCCACCCAGGCTTTCGGAGCAAGTCCCCAGAAGGAAACGACAATCGCCAGCGTCACCGGCGGCAGCATATCGACTGCAAATTTCCTGATGTTCATGTCGCTTGCCCGCAAAACCCCTGAACGAAGCAGATATAACGCACTTAGGCCCAACCCGCCAAACCGGGCGCTACGTCAATCGACGTATCCGCACTTTCGGCCGGGCGGGTATTACCAAAGCAGCTGATCGTAATACCAGGGACCAGCCGGTTCGGGGCTGCGACAACGCTTCACTCCATCAAGGGGAATGGCTGGTGCTACATGCCTTCGCGACGCGCTTGCGGACTCATATCGGAAAAGTCGGCAAGACCGCGCTGATCGGTGCGGCACTCGCCCTCGCCTCGTGCTCGGGCGGTGAGAAGGCCGCCGAAAAGCGCACCGAATTCAGCATCGGCTGGTCGATCTATGCGGGCTGGATGCCATGGCCCTATGCCCAGCAGGCCGGCATCGTGAAGAAGTGGGCCGACAAGTACCACATCAAGATCAACGTGGTGCAGGTGAACGACTACGTCGAGTCTGTGAACCAGTACACGGCCGGCAAGTTCGACGGCGTGACGGTTGCCAACATGGATGCGCTCACCATCCCCGCCGCCGGCGGCAAGGACACCAGCGCGATCATCGTCGGCGATTACTCCAACGGCAATGACGGCATCCTGCTCAAAGGCGCAAACGCTCTGGCCGCGATCAAGGGCCGCCAGGTCTACCTCGCCGAACTCTCTGTCTCGCATTACCTGCTCGCCCGCGCGCTCGGCAAAAACGGCATGGCGCTGACTGACGTCAAGACAATCAACACGTCCGATGCGGACATCGTTGCCGCCTTCGCTTCGCCCGATGCAACGGCCGCTGTCGCCTGGAACCCGCAGCTCTCGGTCATGGCCGCGCAGCCCGGCGTGTCGAAGGTCTTCACCTCGGCGGACATCCCGGGTGAGATCCTCGACCTCCTCGTCGTGGATACCGCAACGCTCAAGGCCAACCCCGATCTCGGCAAGGCCCTCGCCGGCATCTGGTACGATACGATGAAGGTGATGACTGCGCAGGATGAGCAGGGCAGGCAGGCCCGCGCCGCGATGGCAAAGCTCGCCGGGACGACGCCGGACGTCTTCGAAGCCCAGCTCAAGACCACTTACCTCTACGCCCAGGCCAAGGACGCGGTAGCCGCCACGCAGGACGCAAAGCTCATCGAGACGATGACCCGCGTGCGCGACTTCAGCTTCTCAAAGGGCCTCTTCCCCGGCGCATCCTCCGCCGATGCAGTGGGCATGGCCTTCCCCGGCGGCAAGACACTGGGCGATCCGGCTCGCGTCACCCTGCGCTTCGACGACAGCTTCATGAAGCTTGCCGCCGACGGAAAGCTCTGATCTCCTAGATAGTTCGGGACAACTCCTCATGCGCTGGGTAAACCGCGAACCGGACCGCAGACAGCGCCTCGCGCTCGGCGCCGTGCCGATCCTGCTGCTGGTCATCGTCTACCTCTTCGCTGCCTATGGCCGACATGCGGGGAACCCGGCAGACAAGATCCTGCCGCTGCCTTCGGGCATGGCGACGGCGCTCTGGGCGCAGATGACCAAGGTCGACGTGCTAACGGGCAGCGTGGTGTTCTGGGCCGATACCCTCGCCAGCCTCCAGCGTCTGGGCCTTGGCCTTGCCATCGCCACGCTCATGGCCCTGCTGGTCGGCCTTGTCCTGGGCGGGCTGCCCCCGGTGCGCGCCACCTTCGGACCACTCGTAACAGGCATTGCGGTGATCCCGCCGATCGCGCTCCTGCCCATCCTGTTCGTCGCGCTGGGCCTCGGTGAAACGGCCAAGGTCGCCCTGATCGTCATCGGCATCGCGCCGGTGATGATCCGCGATGTCGCCGGCCATGTCGGCACCCTCCCGCGCGAAATGCTGGCCAAGGCACAGACGTTGGGCGCAGGCTCATGGCAAATCCTCATCCGCGTCGCTCTGCCTCAGGCGATGCCGCGCCTAATCCTTGCGCTGCGCCTTGCACTCGGCCCGGCTTGGGTATTCCTGATCTCGGCAGAGGCCATCGCGTCCGATGTCGGCCTTGGCTACCGCATCTTCCTCGTCCGCCGCTACCTCGCGATGGACGTGATCATCCCCTACGTCGCATGGATTGCCCTGCTCGCCATCGCCATGGACTGGGGCCTCAAGACCCTGAGCCAGAAGGCGTTCCCGTGGGCACATGGAGCAAGCCATTGAGCGCGCTCCTTTCTCTCCGCAACGTCTGGGTCGAATACGGCGACCGGGTCGTCCTCGAAAAGGTCGATCTCGACGTCGCAGAAGGCTCGTTCGTCTCGGTCGTCGGTCCGTCCGGCGCGGGCAAGAGCACGTTCCTGCGCGTGGTTCTCGGCCAGGAAGTGCCCACTTCCGGCACGATCACCCTAGATGGACAGCCCCTCGCCCGCGAATGCGGCCCCGATCGCGGCGTGGTGTTCCAGCGCTACTCGGTCTTCCCGCACCTCACCGTCCTTCAGAACGTGATGTTCGGCCTCGAATGCACCAAGGCCCCGCTGCTCGCGCGTCTCTTCGGCGATGCAAAGAAGCGTGCCGCAGAGGAAGCCACGGCGATGCTGCAGGCGGTCGGCCTTGGCGACAGCCTGGACCTTTATCCCAGCCAGATGTCGGGCGGCATGCAGCAGCGCCTGGCCATCGCGCAGGCCCTGATCATGCGCCCGCGCATCCTCCTGCTCGATGAACCCTTCGGCGCGCTCGATCCCGGCATCCGTGCCGACATGCACGTGCTGATCCGCCAGCTCTGGAAGGACTTCGGCCTGACCATCATCATGGTCACGCACGACATCAAGGAAGCCTTCTCGCTCGGCACCCGCGTTCTCGCGCTAGACAAGCGCCGCCACGATCCCCATGCCCCGCACCGCTTCGGCGCGACGGCGGTCTACGATCTAGAACTGCGCAAGGACGAGCCTGCGCCTGAACCAGAACCGGAAGCGGCGTGATGTCCAGCGAACCCGCCAGCCTCGCCCGACTCAGCATGAGCCTGCCGGCCGACCTGTTCCGCAAGCTCGACATGATGGTCGAGGAGCGCCAACTCCCCTCGCGCTCGCAACTGATCGCCGAGCTGATCCGCCACGCCCTTGCCGCGCACGAGGCCCTGACCCGCCCGGACGAGATCCTCGCCGGCACCATCACCCTCGTCTACCGTGGCGACCGGGGCCGAGTCCGCCAGCAACTCGCAGGCACGCAGGCCGATTTCCAGACCGAAGTGATCTCCACCCAGCACGTCTTTCTCAAGGACGACCAGTCGCTGGAAGTCCTGTTGGTGCAAGGCCCCGCCGCCCGGCTCAAAGGTCTTGCCGATGCCTTGCGCCGTGTGCGCGGGGTCCAGCAACTCCAGCTTGTCACCACCACCGCCCTGCTGCCGCCTCTGTCCGAGGCCGGCCCCGGATCGAAGAAAGGAGCGGCCGCATGACCGACGCCCCAACCAGCACACTGGCAAACCCCAACGCCGCCCGCGATCACGCCCGCTCGATGGCGGGAACGGTCGTGGAAGCCATGCCGATCCTTCCCCCAATCGCGGCAGACCTTCCCGATGGCGTCAGCGATGACGACCTGCTCTGGGAAGAAACCGTTGCCCCCGGCGGGTACGCCACGCGCCGCATCGCTCGCGGCACCCGTCTGCGGCTGATCGACGTAAAGGGCGATGCCTGCGCCTCGCTCAACATCTTCAACGCCGAAATGCCGACGGAGCGGCTGAACTTCGCCGATACAGTGAAGGTGCAGTGGAATGCCTACCTTGGCACCGGCAAGCTTCTCCTGTCCGACATGGGGCGGGTGCTGATGAGCATCGAGGCGGATGATGCCGGCACGCATGATTGCTTCTGCGGCACCTCGAATGCCGCCACCAACGCCGCCAAATACGGCGAAGGCCGCAATAGCGGCAGCTATCCCAACGGGCGCGACCGTTTCCTGCTGGGCGCGGCCAAGCACGGCCTCGGCCGCCGTGATGTTCACCCCTGCGTCACCCTGTTCAAGGGCACCCGCATTGAGGATGACGGCACGATCACGCCGCAGGTTGGCCCCTATGCGCCCGGACGCAGCGTGGTTTTACGCGCAGAGATGGACATCATCGTTGTTGTCACGAACTGCCCGCATGTCCTTGATCCAAGGCCGGAATACAGTGTCACTCCGCTGCGTCTCACCGCATGGCGCGGACTTGTGACAACCCAGAGCGACCCCATCCGCAACGCGACGCCGGAGGGCCAGCGGGCCTTCCTCAATGTCGAAGACTACTACCGCCGCTGAAAAGGACAGGACCGATGACCGATCCCCACATCTCCGGCCTTTCCGGCAAGATCGTCCACGACGAGATCGTCCCCGCCCGCGCGCCGTGGGCGCACCACGTGAAGCAGGGCGAGACGCTGCGCATCGTCGATCTCGAAGGCAACCAGGCGGTCGACTTCCTGATCTACAGCGCCGCCGATGATTCCGAACGCTACAGCGCGCAGGATACTGTCGCCGCACAGGGGAACCTGTTCCTGCGCGAAGGCACCGTGCTGCTTTCCAACGAAGGCCGCCCGCTGATGACCATCACCGGCAGCGCGGTCGAGTATCACGACACAATCGGCGGCGCGTGTTCGTGCGAATCCAATACCTTGCGCTATGGACATCACACCAAGTCGCAACATGCCTGCGTCGAGAACTTTCTTGAGGCCAACCTCTGGGAAGGCCGCGGCAAGCGCGACATTGTCTCCAACATCAACTTCTTCATGAACGTGCCGGTCGAGGCGGATGGTGCGCTTGGCATCGTTGATGGCATTTCCGCCCCCGGCCTCACAGTGGACCTGCGCGCAGAGATGGACGTGATCGTCGTCGTTTCCAACTGCCCGCAGATCAACAACCCCTGCAACGCCTTCAACCCCACCCCCGTCCGCATGATCGTTGCAGCATGAGCATGGCCCCCGCATTCGACACGGTACTGATCGCCAATCGCGGCGCCATCGCCACACGCATCATCCGCACCTTGCGAAAGATGGGCCTGCGCTCGGTCGCGGTCTATTCCGAGGCCGACGAAGCCTCTCTCCACGTTGCGCAGGCCGATGAAGCCGTGGGCATTGGCGGTGCGCGGCCTTCGGAAAGCTACCTCAATATCGCCGCGATCATCGAAGCGGCCAAGCGCACCGGCGCCGGTGCAATCCATCCGGGCTACGGCTTCCTCTCCGAAAACACCGAGTTTGCCGCCGCCTGTGCCGAAGCCGGCATCGTCTTCATCGGCCCCACGCCCGACAACATCCGCACTTTCGGCCTAAAGCACAGCGCCCGCGAGCTTGCCGCTGCCCATGGCGTCCCCCTTGCGCCGGGCAGCGACCTGCTGACCAGCGAGGACGAAGCGCTCGCCGCAGCAGACGCCATCGGTTTCCCGATCATGCTCAAGGCCACGGCAGGCGGTGGCGGCATCGGCATGCGCGTGTGCGAAACCGCTGACGGCATCCGCGAAGGCTTTGCCGCCGTTGCCCGCCTCGGCCAAAGCAATTTTGGCGACGCCGGTGTCTTCCTCGAACGCTTCGTCCGCCGCGCGCGCCATGTCGAAGTTCAGATCTTCGGCGATGGCGAGGGCCGCGTTGTCGCCTTGGGCGAGCGTGACTGCTCGCTCCAGCGCCGCAACCAGAAGGTGGTCGAGGAAGCCCCCGCCCCGCTCCTGTCCGAAGAGGTCCGTCAGGCGCTTTACGCCGCCGCGATCCGCCTCGGCGAGGCCGCCCGATATCGTTCGGCGGGAACCGTAGAATTCCTCTACGATTCCGAGCGCAAGGAATTCTTTTTCCTCGAAATGAACACCCGGCTACAGGTCGAACACGGCGTGACCGAAATGGTCATGGGCGTCGATCTGGTGGAATGGATGATCCGCGGCGCGGCCGGGGACTACAGCTTCCTCGATAGCGCCCCCACCACCCCCAGCGGCCATTCGGTTCAGATCCGCCTCTACGCCGAAGACCCCGCGCTCGATTATCGCCCTACCTCGGGCACCCTAACTTGCGTCGAATTCCCCGACGACATCCGCGCCGAAACCTGGGTCATGGCGGGCACCGAGGTCAGCGCCTGGTACGATCCCATGCTGGCCAAGCTGATCGTCCACGCGCCCACTCGCGATCTCGCCGTCACCGCCATGCAGGAAGCGCTCGCCCACTCCCGCGTCGATGGCATCGAAACCAACCTGCGCTGGCTGCGCAGCGTCGTCGCCGCGCCTGCCTTCACTTCAGGTGAAGTCTCAACACGCGCACTCGAAGACGTTGTTTTCAATAGTCAATCAATCCGCGTCCTGAGTGGCGGAACGGCCACCACCGTGCAGGACTGGCCCGGCCGCCAGCACCTCTGGGCCGTGGGCGTGCCGCCCTCTGGCCCGATGGACGACCAGTCCTTCCGCCTCGGCAACCGCCTGCTCGGCAATCCTGAAGGTACCGCCGGGCTGGAAATGACCGTCACCGGCCCCACGCTCCAGTTCGGCGCCGATGCAACCCTGTGCCTCACCGGTGCGGACTTCGGCGCAACTCTCGAAGGCAAACCGGTAACTCCAGGGCAACTCTTCGAGGCAAAGGCAGGGCAAACGCTGGTCGTCGGCAGGGCAAAGGGTGGCGGCATGCGCGGCTACCTGCTCGTTGCCGGAGGGCTCGACATCGCCCCCTACCTCGGCAGCCGCAGCACCTTCGAACTCGGCCAGTTCGGCGGCCACGCCGCGCGCCGCCTCGTCGCCGGGGACGTCCTTCACCTCGCTCATGAACCGACTGGCAATCCACTCCCTCCAGCCGCGCTCCCCGCTCTCCCGAGTGAATGGTGCGTGCGCGTGCTGTACGGTCCCCATGGCGCGCCGGACTTCTTCACCGAAGCCGACATCGACATGGTGGTCACTGCAGAATGGCAGGTCCACTACAATTCCAACCGCACCGGCGTGCGCCTTGTCGGCCCCAAGCCCGAATGGGCGCGGCGCGATGGCGGGGAAGCGGGCCTGCACCCGTCCAATATCCACGACAACGCCTATGCCATTGGCGCGGTGGACTTTACCGGCGACATGCCGATCATCCTCGGCCCCGATGGTCCCTCGCTTGGTGGCTTCGTCTGCCCCTTCGTGGTGATCGCGGCGGATCGGTGGAAGATTGGCCAGTTCGTTCCGGGTGACAGGGTGCGCTTCGTGCCCGTCACAATGGACGAAGCTACCGCCGCCGACCGTGCCCAGCAGGAATACCTCGCAACTGGCGCCAAGCCCGCCTCCAGTCGCCCCTGCGATGCCGCCACCCAGACGCCGATCCTCGGGGCAATCGAGGCCGCGCCCGGACGTCCCCGCGTCGTCTATCGCCAGCAGGGCGACCGCAACATCCTCGTCGAATACGGCCCGCTCGTCCTCGATCTGGAACTGCGCATCCGCGTCCATGCGCTGATGACGGAGCTGGAGCGCATGGCCCTGCCCGGCGTGATCGACGTCGTCCCCGGCATCCGCTCGCTCCAGCTGCATTTCGACGGTCGCAACCTGACGCAATCCGCCGCGCTTGCCGCGCTCATGGCAGCAGAGCAGCGCCTCGGCGATCTCGAGGACTTCGCCATCCCCTCGCGCATTGTCCACCTGCCGCTCAGCTGGCGCGATCCCGCCACGATCGAGACCATTGAGAAGTACATGAGCGCCGTGCGCGACGATGCGCCATGGTGCCCGGACAACATCGAGTTCATCCGCCGCATCAACGGCCTGCCCGACGTGGCGGCGGTGGAGAACCTGATCTTCGAAGCGAGCTACCTCGTCATGGGCCTGGGCGATGTCTACCTCGGCGCGCCGGTTGCCACGCCGGTCGATCCGCGCCACCGCCTTGTCACCACCAAGTACAACCCCGCGCGCACCTGGACGCCGCCCAATGTCGTCGGCATCGGCGGCGCCTACATGTGCATCTACGGCATGGAGGGACCCGGCGGCTACCAGTTGTTCGGTCGCACCGTGCAGGTGTGGAACACGCACCGGCAGACGGCAGACTTCATCGAGGGCAAGCCCTGGCTCCTGCGCTTCTTCGACCAGATCCGCTTCTATCCGGTCAGCGCCGAGGAACTGGCCGAGTGGCGCCGCGATTTCCCCAGCGGCAAGCGCTCCCTGAAGATCGAACCGTCGGAATTTCGCCTGTCAGACTACCGCAAGTTCCTGTCCGGCAACGCCGATGACATCGCCGCGTTCGAAGCGCGCCGCACGGCCGCCTTCGATGCCGAGCGCGCCGAGTGGGAGCGCCGGGGCGAGTTCGACCGGGTCAGTGCGCTTGCCGAGAGCGAGGCTCCGGCAGAAAACGCGGTGGACGTGCCCGAGGGCGCGGACCTGATCGAAGCACCCTTCGGCGGCAGCGTGTGGAAGCTGCTCGTTCAGCCCGGCGACACGGTTCAGGCGGGCGAGACCATCGCGGTGATCGAGGCAATGAAGATGGAATGCCCGGTCGAAAGCCCTAGCGCCGGCACGGTGGCTGCGCTCTACATCAAGGAACGACAGCCGCTACAGCCCGGCACGCCGATGCTGGCCCTGCGGAGGAGCGCATGACCGTGCTCGACCGCCGCAGCGCCGCAGCCATCGCTGCCGGCGTCAATGCCGGCACGACGCCCGCCGTCTCCGTCATGGAGGAAACGCTCGCCCGCATTGCCACCTACGATGCGATCCAGCCGCAAGTGTGGATCAGCCGCGCCACGGCGGAGGACTTGCTTGCGCAGGCCCGAGCAGTCGACGCCCGGATTGCAGCCGGCGAAGTCCTCCCCCTCGCCGGTGTGCCCTATGCCGCGAAGGACAACATCGACGTGGCGGGGCTCCAGACCACCGCCGCTTGCCCCGCCTTCGCCTATGCGCCCGCGGAAGACGCCACGGTCATTGCCAGGCTCAAGGCCGCAGGCGCCATCTGCGTGGGCAAGACCAACCTCGATCAATTCGCCACCGGCCTTGTCGGTACGCGCAGCCCCTATGGCATTCCGCGCAATGCCTATAACCGGGATTATGTCAGCGGTGGGTCCAGCTCCGGCTCGGCCATCGCGGTTGCCGCTGGCCTGGTGCCCATCGCGCTTGGCACCGATACCGCAGGTTCGGGCCGCGTGCCCGCCGCGTTCAACCACTTGATCGGCTTCAAGCCGACCAAGGGCCGCTGGAGCACCAGGGGCCTTGTTCCGGCCTGCCGCTCGATCGACTGCATCACCGTGTTCGCCTGCGACACCATCGACGCGCGTCTCGTCGAGCATGCGCTGGCCGGATTTGACGTTGGCGATCCATGGTCGCGCCAACTCACCGAAGCCCCGCTCAACCCCAGGCGCATCGGCGTGCCTCGCCGCGATCAGCGGGCATTCTTTGGCGATGGCGAGTCCGAGTTCTTCTATGATCAGGCCCTCGCCACGCTGGCGCAAGGTGCAGAAGTGGTCGAGATCGATATCGCCCCGCTGCTCGAAGCCGCGCAACTGCTCTATGGCGGACCGTGGGTGGCCGAACGCACCGCTGCCATCGCCGCGCTGCTCAAGGACAACCCCGAAGCTGTCGACCCCACCGTCCGCACCGTGGTCGAGGCAGGGTGGGACAAGACCGCCGTCGAACTGTGGAACGGCGTGTACCGCATGGCCGAGCTGAAACGCCATGCGGATCAGTTGTGGCAAAGCGTCGATATGTTGGCCTTCCCCACGACCGGCACGACCTATCGCGTGGCCGAACTGGCGGTCGCCCCTGTCGCCTTGAACAGCAACCTCGGGTTCTACACCAACTTCGTGAACCTGCTCGACATGGCCGCCGTCGCCGTGCCGGCCGGCACCCGCCACAACGGCACCGGCTTTGGCATCACCCTGATCGGCCAGGCCGCCACAGATCGCGCCCTGCTCGATGCCGCCGATGCGTGGCTCGCTGCCGCCAACCTTTCTCCCCCACCCCCGCTCGATCTGGAGGGCAAGATGCAGACCGTGAAACTGGCCGTTGTTGGCGCACACCTCGAAGGCATGCCGCTGCACTGGCAGTTGACCTCCCGGAATGCGAGGTTCGTCGGCGCCTTTGAAACCGCACCGACGTACAGGCTCTACGCGATCGCCAACAGCGTGCCGCCGAAGCCCGCGCTAGTATTCGATGAAGGTGGGGCAGCAATCAAGTTGGAGGTCTACGAGTTGGGCGTCGCCGAGTTCGGCAGCTTCACCGTCGAGGTTCCGCCGCCGCTCGCCATCGGCACCGTCACGCTGGCGGACGGCAGCAGCGTAAAGGGCTTCGTCGCCGAACCGCGCGCCCTTACCGGAGCCGAAGACATTACGCACCTTGGCGGATGGCGCGCCTATATCGCCTCGCGTAGCTAAGCCCCAAAGTCCACGTCGTTTGCCAAAACAGGCGTCGTAAACCCACCCCCACCCCTCCCTTGAGGGAGGGGAGCGAGACTTATTGAGCCAAAGGCGAAATTAGTCGCAGCGGGGAGGGTTTCCGGAGCTGTCAGGAAGAAAACAGATGCTTCGCAAACTGCTTCTCGCCGCCGCCGCCCTCGTCCCCACCCTCGCCCACGCGCAGGTCGAACAGGCGCAGACCGTTCCCGGTTTCGCCGATTTCCTCGCCGTCGATGGCGACGCTGTGTGGGCGACCAATCGCGGCAAGGTCGAGAAGTGGTCACGCAATGGCAAGCTCGCGGAAGTTGCGATTGCCCGCCCCTGCGGTGCGCTGACCGTGGCGTTCGGTTCACTGTGGGTCGCCAACTGCGGCGATGGCTCGCTGGTGCGGATCGATCTCGAAACCGCGAAGATCACCGCCACGATCCCCACCGGAATTTCCAACCAGAAGCAGGGCGAGCTGATCGTCGCCAATGGTGCCGGCTCGATCTGGCTGGCGAGCAAGCCCGAAGGCGCGGTCGCTCGCGTCGATCCCGAGACCAACACCGTCGTCGCCTCCATCCCGGTCGATCCTGATACCTGGTACGTGACCTTCGGTTATGATGCCGTCTGGGCGGTCAGCGCCACGAAACAGACGCTGCAGAAGATCGATCCCGCCACCAACACCGTCGTCGCCCGCGCCGCGCTCGGCACGATGCCGGGCTTCCTCGCTGCGGGCGAAGGTGGCGTGTGGGTGCAGGAACAGGGTGATGGCACGCTCGTTCGCGCCGATCCGGCCACGGGCCGGGTCGTCGGACGGGTCAAGGTCGGGGCCAACCTCAAATGGGGTGATATCGACACCGGCGGCGGCAAGGTCTGGCTGCGCACCACCGACGATCAGGTCTGGGCGGCAATCGATCCGGTGACCATGACCGTCGCCCAGCGTGGTGGAAAGCCAGCGGGCAGCGGCGCACTGCGTTATACGCCCAAGGGCATCTGGACCTCGGCGCACGATGTGCACACGCTGTCTTGGTGGCCTGCAAACGGATTGGCGACCGCGGCCAAGCCATGACCTGTCGCAGCTCATCGCAGGTTCGCTAACCTATGTTGTGACATGCGCGCCAGCCGCGTTTCACTTTGCCATAATTGACGCTTTTTCAAGGGTTCAGCATCGCGCAGGGATTGCCACGCAGGCAAACTCGGGCAAGATGAGCATACGCAGTCATCCGGCTGCGCGTGCACCTGCCGAAAGGGTGATGGGGGATGCAATCGGGTCGCCAGCAAGGCGAAGCGCACCTGTTTGGTCGATGGCCGTTCTCACTGTGCCATGTTTTTCTCGGCCGCCCCGTTCCTGGCGTACTGTCCGCCATCGGCGTGATCGCATTCGCTCTCGTGGTTCGGCTCGCCATGGGCACGCCGCCACCTGCGCCGCTTCTGCCCTTCTATCCGTCAATTGTCATCGCGACTTTTCTCGGAGGCCGCTTACCAGGCTATATCGCGGCGACTCTGGCATGGATATGCGCTGGCTATCTGTTCCTGAATTCCGGGACGGGCCTTGGCATGCAGCCGGGCGCGCCGGTGGCCATGCTGGTCTATATTCCCAGCACCATAATCGTGCTCGAAGTCGTCCACTCGCTCTGCACCAGCGCGATGAACCTCATCGCCGCAAAAGAGGCGCTTGAACGCGAAGGCCGCGATCAGGCCGAACAGAAAGCCCATCTTCTTGGCGTGATCGACGAGTTGCAGGCAATCTATGACGAGGCTCCTGTCGGCCTTGGCCTGCTCGATGGCGATCTCAAATTCGCGCGCATCAACGCGGCACTTGCGGATATGAACGGGTTTTCAGCCGAGGATCATCTAGGGCAAAGCGTGTGGGATCTTCTCCCCGACTTGCGCTCCTCGGCGGAACCGCTCTTGCGCAAGGTCCTGGAAAGCGGCGAAGTGCTGCGCGGGGTGGAGATCACCGGCGAGACACCGGCAAAGCCAGGCGTGAAGCGCACTTGGTCGGAAGTGTTCTACCCCGTTCACGGCCCGGACGGATTTCGGCGGGGCGTAGGTATTTTCTGCGTCGAGATCACCGACCTCAAGCAAGCGCGCGAACGTGAGGATCTGCTCACGCGTGAAGTCGATCACCGCGCCAAGAACCTGCTCGCCGTGGTCCAGTCGATCGTCCAGATGATGAAAGCGCAGGGCACAGTCAGCGAATTCAAGGATGCCCTGATCGGTCGCATTTCCGCCATCAGCCGCGCCCACAGTCACCTGTCGGAAAACCGCTGGAACGGCGTGCCATTGCAGGCGCTCATCTCAGACGAACTGACGCCTTACGGAATCGAGTTTGCACTTGGGGACGAAACTTCCAACCTCATTCTGACGTCTGCCACGGCCCAGGCGCTGGGCATGGTTCTGCACGAATTGGCGACGAACTCGGCGAAGTATGGCGCGCTCTCGACCGAGGGCAGCGTCGAGGTTACCTGCAGCAGCTCGTCCGAGGACGACGCGGCGCTGGTGCTGAGATGGGCAGAAGCGGGCGGCCCCGCCGTTGCAGAGCCTTCCGCAAAAGGCTTTGGTACAAGGCTGATAGAACGGTCGGTCACCCACGGCATCGGGGGTAAACTGGACTACCAGTTCCGCCCCGAAGGTGTAGTCTGCGCCATCAGCATTCCGCGTACGGCACTGCGTTAAGCTCAGATCATCCGTGGCGTGGTCGCGTTGTGGCCGCCATTGCGGTGCAGGATTTCCGTTACTTGATTACTGTCGGCGAAGTCGTCCTCGACCGTCACAAGAACGGCTCCGTCCTTCATCCGGTCATTGTAGTAGGTCGCGTCGGCCTCATCGATGCCGTGCTTGGTCAGCACCTCGTTCAACGAACCGCCAATCGCGCCAAGCGCCGCGCCGATGCCGATAGCCTCGGGTACCGCCGAAGCCGCGATCGCGCCAGCCGCAGCCAAGGGTCCCACGCCGGGTATTGCCAAGGCTGCAACGCCCAACCCTGCGCCCAATGCGCCGCCGCCGATTATGCCGCGCAACACATTGCGGTGATGTTCGTCCGTCACCTCGCCATCGCCAGAGCGTGTCGTGGTCGTGCCTCCGTGGTGCGCGATGACTGACATCTGGCTGTCGCGCACGCCAAGGCCGCGGAGATCTCCGACGGCGCGTTCCGCTTGTGCGTGGTTGTCGAAAATGGCGGATGCGGGCATTGCTGTCTCTCCTCAGGGTTTGAGCCGAGAGAAGCTTCTGTTCATCCACCAGTTCCGCCCCGAAGGACCAAGCGGTCACCCTGTGCGATGGCCATGCTGGCAAGCACGCCGCAAGCCAACATGGATCAATGGTTGGAGATGTGCGAACCGAGATGCTTGCCCGCCAGATAGCCGAAGGTCAGCCCCGGCCCCAGCGTACCGCCGGCACCGCCGTAGACCTCGCCCAGCACGGCCGCCATGGCATTGCCCGCCGCGTATAGTCCGGGAATGGGATTGCCGCTCCAGTCCAACACTTGCGCATCGGCGTTGGTCTTCGGGCCGCCTGCCGTACCCAAAGCTCCCGCCTCCATCTTCACCGCATAGAACGGTCCCTGATCGATCACCCCAAGCGTGCGGTAGGGAGGGTCGAACGCCATGTCGCCCCACATGTAGAAGTTGTCATAGGTGGTATCGCCGCGGTTGAAATCGTCGTCATGACCGTTGCGAACCATCTGATTGAAGCGCGCAACTTCGGCCTCCAGCCCTGCCGGATCGATGCCGGCCTTCTCCGCCAGTTCGGCCAGCGTTGCCGCCTCGATGGCGTAGCTCGGTGTCGGGCTTCCCGGCTGCGAATTGAACAGCGGGTACTTGTCGCGATAACGCTGGTCGATGATCAGCCAGTAAGGCAGGTTGGCATACTCATGCGTGCCGCCCTCGAAGGCATGGAGCGACTTGCCCAGCGCGTTGTAATTCGCCGCCTCGTTGACAAAGCGCTTGCCCTTGCGGTTGACGAGGATCGCCCCGGGACGGGCGCGCTCGTCCGAGCCAAGCATGTAGTTTGGCTTGGCGTTGCGGTGCTGCGGCTTGAACTCCAGTACGCTCTGCATCCAGAACGCGTTCTGCATGTTGCCAAGCTGCGCGCCAGCCTCGATCGCCATGAGCAGCCCATCGCCTTCGTTCTCGGGCACGCTCACCGGGCCGGTGAGTGGTCCGCGGATGAAGGCCTTGACCAGCGTCTCGTTCCACTCGAACCCGCCGGTGGCGATCACCACGCCGCGCCGCGCCCGCACGCGGAAGTCCTTGCCGTTCTCGTCCTCGGCCACGACGCCGATGATGCGGTCACCGTCCTTGACCAGCTTGCGCGCGCGCTTCTCGAATTCGACCGGAATGCCGCGCTCGATCACGCCGAGGAACAGCGCGCCGACCAGCGCCTGTCCCAGCCCGCGATAGTCGCCTGCCTCGCGCTCGGCCAGCGTCGCCTCGTCGAGCGTGCCGCGCGTCGCCTCGATCAGGCTGCCGCGCAAGGGGTAGGCCATCTTGCTCGGGTTGACCCGCGCCGCCCACTTCCCCAGCCGCGCAAAGCTGAACGCCTCGTTGTCGAGCGAGCGTCCGCCATCGGGCTTCGCGCCCGGGGAATAGGGCTGATAGTCCGGGAAGTCTGAAAAGGAACACATCCGCACTGGCGTATTCTCTTCCAGATAGCGCAACATCTCAGGCCCGCCCTGCATGAATGCCCATAGGGTTTCGGGGTCAAGCGCCCCCGGCGCAAGACCGTCAAGGTAGGCAACGACGTCCTCGTCCGAATCTTCGATCCCTGCGGCGAGCTGGTGATGATTGCCCGGAATCCACAGCATACCACCGGACATCGCAGTGGTGCCACCGACCATTCCGGAGCGCTCGAGGATCACCACCTCCTTCGCGCCGTGGTCATGCGCCGCAATCGCCGCCGTCAGTGCTGCACCGCCCGAACCGAGCACGACAACATCGGCCTCGCGATCCCACGTCATCTCATCGCCACTCATCGGGTCTCTCTCCGGGAAATTCTTCTTTGCTTGATGGTGTCAGCGACCTTGCCGCCCTTCGATCCAGTCGTTCAGCACTTCGTGGAAGAACCGGATGCGCGTCTCCTGATCGGAGAGATAGGCGTCGGTGTACCCACGCGAGTACATCCCCGCCTGCATTGCCTCGGCCAGTTCCATATCCTGATAGACGATCTGCCCGGCAAGTTCCGGAACCCCGCGCCCGCCATCGAACACGCGGTGCTCGCACTCGGCCACCTCACGCAAGGGCTTCATGCCGGCCATGATCGACTGCACCTCGGTCTGCCCCTCCACCGGAAAGGCCATGCACCACAGGTCGAAGTAGCACTTCTCCGGATCGGTCGCGTGCGGTTCGCTGCGGAACAGGATCAGGTTGTCGGGCAGGAAGCTGATCGTCACGTTGGGGAACATCACCGTGTGCGGACTGTCGGTGATCTCCTCGTCGTCCATGTGCTCGTAGTGGAGATAGCCCTTCTCTCGCCACAGCCTTTGCTTGGCCGCCTTGAGATCGAGCCAGCCCTGCAGCGCAAAGTCCTCGTAGGTCGCGTAAGCCGCCGGATCGATGTCCCACTTCGCCAGCTCTGCCTCGAACATCGCATTGCCGCCGCCCTCGGGCCGGTCGGTGAGCGAGGGACGCATGGGCTGAACCGTGCGGCCATGGCCCTTGGGCCACATCTCGTGCCGCGCCGAATCCACGTCCTGATCGATCCACGGCGGCACCTGCGGGTGCGCGGTACGGGTGTGATAGCTTTCCGAGAAGTTGTCGGTAACGAACTTCCAGTTGGCGTTGATCTCGATCCGGTACCACGCCACCCGCACGGCCTTGTCCATCGGGTAGTTGCGATAAAGCTCCGGCATCGGCTCGAGGAAGTCCATCAGCGACGGGCTGTCGTCCGCCATCGAATACCACACGAACCCGCCCCAGATGTCGCAGCGCAGTTCCTTCAGCTTCAGCTTTCCGCAGGGGTTGCCCGCCTTGAAATCGACGTCGGCGTCCTGCGCGTGCCTGAGCACGCCGTCGATGCCCCACTTCCAGCCGTGGTAGGGGCAGTGGAACGCCTCGACCGAGCTTGAATCATGGACCATCCGCATCCCGCGATGGCCGCAGGAATTGTAGAAGGCCCGGACCGTGCCATCTTCCTGGCGAACCGCGATCACCGATTCCTTCATGAAGTTGTGGACGAGGAAATCCCCGGCTTCGGGAATGTCAGCGGTGCGCCCGGCAATATGCCAGATGCGCGTCCACATGTGGTCCCATTCCTTCTTCGCAAACTCGGCGGAGAAGTAGCGCTCACCGGTGATCGGATCGCCGCGCAGGTGCGAAGGATCGCGCCCGTCCATCGGCAGGGGAACGTGTCCGCGAATGCTCATGCGTGCCCTCCTTCAAGCCGCCCAGTGGGCGTAGACCGGGTCCTGCCGACCGAAGCAGCCCCGGTTGGTCAGCGCCTCGTAGAAGCCGTCGCGCTGCATCGTGGATTCGTGCGAATGGCTCCAGTCGGCCACGAAAGTCCGGCTCTGGATCAGCCAGCGCCCGTCGCGGCGGACATAGCGGTCGATGTAGCGCCCGCCGGTCAGCACCTCGGTCCCGGCCTGGACCATTTGCGCGATGACGTAGTGCTCGCCCACCGCCTCGTCGCCGCGCACCTCGACCCATTCGTTCGCCACCGAATGGAAGCACATCTCGAGATTGGCAGAGACGAACGCGGTGATCTCGCGGGCAAAGTCCTTACCAGAACCGTTGACCACGCCTGAAATCACCGTCGAATCCTCGGTGAAGATTGAGGCGAGCAGTTCGGCATCGGCCCGGTCCACCCCCCGCGCATAGGCCATGCACAGATCGTGGATCTCGGCGCGGGCGAGCGCTGCCTCCAGCGCGGCTTCCTTGTTCGGTGACGTGGACATCGTTGTATTCCTTGCACTTGCGGCGTGGAAGGCGAGCAGCGCCCGGCCCGGATCGGCGGCACCCTTGCCGCCAGCGGGGACGAAATGTTCAAAGCCTGTAGGCGGGTCGGAGCGCACGGCGCTGTTCGGGCGGTTGACGTTGCCGTCGAGCACATAGGTCCGATGGCTCAGCCGCCATTCCCCGTCGCGGCACTCCAGCCGGTCAAGATAACGCCCCAGCACGAAGCGCTGCAGTTCCGCTTCCTCGACATAGGCAATAACATAGGACTCCGCTGTGGCCCGCTCACCCCGGACCCTGGTCCAGCAGTTGGACGTGCGATGCAGCGTCGGCAGCGCCCCCTTCTGCGCGCCCGCCAGTATCTCCACCAGCGTCGCGGCAGGCCCTGCATAGAACCCGTAGTCCACAGTGGCATCGGCATGATAGGCAGACCCCAGCAGGTTCGCATCCGCCCGGTCGACGCCCCGGCTGTGATTGGCCAGCGCATTGAGAATGCCATGGCGCGCAATCAGATCATCGGCAGTCAACACCCGGCCCTATTCCCCGCTCTCCCGGCCCTGCAAAAACAAGACCTTGCGTGATGACCGCCTGTAAATCCGGCAGCCTTGCCGGTTTCATCGCAGAGTGGCGTGCACGATGCCTACTGGCCCTTTTGGCAGGATGGGATGAAGCGAGATCGGATCCTCCGCTAAATCCTTCCCATTTGTGCTCCGCAAAAACAGGGAGGATCAGCGGCGGCTTCCGGGCAATCTGATCCATAAAGCAGTCAGTCAGGACACGACGCCATTGCGGACATTGTTCAACCCACGAAATTGGTGATTAGGTTTTGATTTTTATGGCGTTGTGACCGAATATGAGTTTACGCAAGTCTCAGTCTCAGCCTCGCTAAATGCTGCAAATCCTAAGCGAGTTCTGGTGGGAACGAACTTATCATTGTAAAAAGACCAAACAGCGCGTCTGCTGCCCTCGTAGGTATTGTGACTTTGCGGATTGTCGTTTGCCAACTCTAATGCGAAGTTTGCAGTAAGACCTTGGCAGATACCGTCAAACTTACGATCCCAAGCGATCTGCTTGGACGCCTCGAAGTCCCAATCTTTCATTGACTTGATTAATTTTAGGCGGGCTCGGCCACTTTTACATTCAACTGCGAAAAGGCAGGCACCGTTGCCCGGTGCGCGGTTCGCGATATACGAGTTCGCGGATTGGATGAGTTTATCTTTGGAAAGCTGAGACCAGCTTTGGTAGCGCAGCCCCCAATTAACTGGTCCAGCTATTAACAGCAAAATCGCAAATGGAAGGGCAAGAGCCAGCATGTATCCGTGTTGCGTGACGTTGAAGCGCATATTCTCAAAAACCATGCTTATTGTCGGCGCACAAGGAGATTGGAGCGTATACTGGCAGCTAACCACCCCAAACCAGCCATTCAGCCCGCAACAGTGAGTACCGAAAACCCGTCGTCCCGGACTTGATCCGGGACTTGGCTTTTCTCGCGTCCGCGCGCCCGCTCAAATCGCAAGCGCGCCTCCCGCGTTACCAAAGGCCACCCTCACC